>DOEU01000138.1 GCA_003532555.1 Verrucomicrobiota bacterium
CGAACAAAGACCATCGTGGTTGACACTTCACGATCCGAACCATCATTAAACTCTTCGAAAATCTTATCCGCTGGCATTTCAATGGGACTATATTCTGTTCGGCGTTGAGGAACATATCCACCCAACTCGGAACGGCGCTCCAACAGATACTTCATTTCGGGAGAATCTGCATCGGGACGATAAAAGGGTACATCATCAATCTCTTCATCTGAGATAGGTAATCCAAACCGAGTCCGAAATTCGCGTAAGGCTTCTTCTCCCATTTTCTTTTGTGAATGGGTAATATTCTGACCTTCACCCGCTGCACCTAAACCATATCCCTTCACAGTTTTAGCTAAGATCACCGTTGGACGATCTTTGGTCTCTACCGCGCGGTGATAAGCGGCATGCACTTTGGCCGGATCGTGACCGCCCCGCCGCATCCTCTTCATTTGATCATCCGAAAGACCAGATGCCATTTCAGCTAACTCTGGTTCTGCACCAAAAAAGTGGTCTCGCACATAATCTGCACTCTCCACCGTGTACTTCTGATATTGTCCATCGACCACTTCACCCATTCGCTTGGCAAGCGCCCCATTTGAATCCTTCTCGAGTAGTGGATCCCAATCATCGCCCCACAAGACTTTGATCACATTCCATCCCGCACCACGGAACGAGGCTTCCAACTCTTGTACAATCTTTCCGTTTCCGCGAACAGGGCCATCTAACCGCTGTAAATTACAGTTCACAATAAAAGTTAAGTTATCGAGTTTTTCACGCGCAGCGAGATTAATTGCACCCAAGGTTTCTGGTTCATCGGTCTCACCATCACCCAAAAACGCCCATACTTTCTGATTCGTGCGCTCGCGCAAGCCTCGGTCTTCCAAATATTTGATGAAACGCGCATGATAAATTGCAGAGATAGGCCCTAATCCCATCGACACCGTTGGGAACTGCCAAAAATCAGGCATTAACCATGGATGCGGATAGGAGGAGAGTCCCGGCTTATCATTCAGTTCTTGACGAAAATTGAGCAAATGCTCATCTGTCAAACGTCCTTCCAAATATGCTCGCGCATACACCCCCGGCGAAGAGTGCCCTTGGAAATAAACTAAATCGCCTGGAAAATCATCCGTCTTTCCGCGGAAAAAATGGTTAAACCCAACTTCATATAACGTAGCAATCGATTGGTACGTCGATATATGCCCCCCAATACCATCTTTGGCACGGTTAGCTCGAACTACCATTGCCATAGCGTTCCAACGAATCAAACTTTTGATTCGACGCTCCATTTCACGATCACCGGGGTAAGGCACCTGTTGATCTAAGGGAATCGTATTTACATATGGCGTATTCGCAGAAAAAGATAATCGAATTCCTTTTCGATAAGCTGAGAGTTGCAGATCACTCAAAATTTCTTTCACGCGATCAGCGCCTTCACTTTCAATTAGATCATCCAGTGCATCGAGCCAGTCTTGCTTTGCTAAATCCATAGCGCCTGTCCTTTTATTTGCGAACTACTTTTCCGTAGCTCTTTTCTAAATCGCAAAGGCGCAGATTAAGTCTGCCTTGCAGGCGAAACAACACAATTTGCCACAAAAAAGATCTGAATTAACACTTGTAACTTTTACGACAGCCCCTCTCTTTCATTTTGTCTTTAGTCAAATTTGAGTCGTAGACAAGATCGATGCTATAGAAGAACGCTTTTTTCCGTCTGTATTCTATGTTGTTATGATTAGTATTTCAAAGGAGAACCCATCAATGAAACGAATTGGAGCACATGTAAGTGCCGCAGGAGGGGTATCGAATACCCCTGTAAATGCAGCCGCAATTGGAGCAGATGCTTTTGCTTTTTTCACGAAAAACCAACGCCAATGGATAGGAAAACCACTTGAAAAAACCGAAATAAAAGCCTTCCACGCGGCCTGCGAAGAACATCATATCCATCGCGATCATATTCTTCCGCACGACAGTTATCTTATTAATTTGGGTCATCCCGAAAGAGAGAAGCTTCAAAAATCACGTGATGCCTTTAACGAGGAGATGCAACGTTGTGAACAGATGGAATTGAAACAGCTTAACTTTCACCCTGGAAGCCACCTCAAACAGATTGATGAACCAACCTGCCTCCAGCTAATCTCCGAATCGATCAATTTGGCACTTCAGTACACTCAAGGCGTCACAGCTGTTATCGAAAATACAGCGGGCCAAGGATCTAATCTTGGCTATCGATTTGAACATCTTGCAACCATCATTAAGGGGGTGGAAGATAAAAGCCGCGTCGGTGTTTGCATCGATACCTGCCATGCTTTTGCTGGTGGATATGACCTCCGAACTGCTGAGAGTAGTGCAGCCGTTTTTGAAGAATTCGACCACGTGGTAGGGTTTGAATGGTTGCGAGGAATGCATCTGAATGATTCTAAGAAAAAATTAGGTAGCCGAGTCGACCGGCATCACAGTCTTGGAAAAGGTGAAATCGGCATAGACGCCTTTCGTTTTATTCTTCAAGATCCTCGGTTTGATGAAATCCCCCTCATCCTTGAAACCACTGATAACGAAATCTGGGCAGAAGAGATCAGCTTACTAAGAGGCTTTGAAAATGAATCCACTTGATCAGATTCGTGTCGTACTCGTTGAACCCATGATCGGAGGGAATATTGGAGCAGTCTGTCGTGCCATAAACAACAATGGAATCACCGATTTAGCCATCGTGAACCCCCGATCCGATACCAACTGGAACGAAGCAAAAAAACTCGCATGTAACGCACGACCCCAACTAGCCATACGTAAAACATTCGATACGCTTGAAGAAGCCATTGGCGATTGCACCCTCGTAGCGGGCACTTCTGCACGTAAGGGCTTCTATCGTGACACCGCAATGACTCCTTCAGAATTTGCACCCATTGCACTAGAAAGTGCGGCACATCACAAAATCGCACTGCTATTCGGCAGGGAAGATAAAGGACTCTTTAATGATGAATTAGCATGTTGCACTCATATTATAAATATACCCACAAGCCCGTTATACAACTCGTTAAATCTCTCCCATGCGGTCATGATCTGTTGCTATGAACTTTTTAAAGTGAGTGATGCGTTTGAAGCCCCGATCGAAAAAGCGGAAGAAGCCGATTCCCAGCTTCGCGAACGGATGTTCGATCTTTGGCGTGAAATGATGATTCAAACTGAATTTACCCACGATCAAAAACTAGATCATATGATGATGGGCCTTAGACGTATTTTCTCGCGCGGTAAGTTAACGGTTCCAGATACGAAGATACTGATGGGTCTAGCAAAACAAGCTCTTTGGGTTGTTGGGCAATGGCGCAAATCATCTAACCAGCAGAAAAAATAACATGAGCCTGTTTCCAGAAAAAAAATCGATCAGCAAAGCCGAAATTAATCAATTCACTATTCAAGCATTCGAAGGCGATATTCTTTGTTGCTCCACCCCCGATGCAGCGGAAGAAGCAGCACAAGAACTACTGAAAGAAAATCTCCTCGGATTTGACACGGAAACACGGCCCACTTTTCGAAAGGGAGAACATTATCCACCCGCTCTTCTTCAACTTGCTGGAGAAAGTTGCGTTGTTTTATTCCAAATCCAACAATGCACGCTCACGCCCTCTCTCATTGAGATTCTAAGCCGAGCTGATATTTTAAAAACTGGTGTCGCCCTTGGTCGAGATATAGATGAACTCAAACAAGTCACTCCGTTTCAAGCAGCAGGATTCATTGAATTAGCGGATCTTGCCAAAGAAGCAGGCATCAAAAACTTAGGCCTACGTGCCCTCGCCGCCCTCTTTTTTGAGTTTCGAATCTCCAAAAAAGAACAAGTTTCGAATTGGGCTAAACTCGAACTTAGTGATTCACAAAAACAGTATGCCGCAACCGATGCATGGCTTGGGCGCAAGTTATATAAGGCATTCAAAGAAAAAGGGCTGATTGATCCATCTGCCCTATCCTAATCGATTTTATTCATTTACTTAATCAGTGAGTAAAGCCACCAACTCTTTTTGTTGTTTTAAACCGACCAAGGTCTCTTTTATTTCGCCAGCTTCAAACACTAATAATGAGGGAATGGAACGAATTCCAAATTTCGCCGCTAAATCAGGATTCTCATCCACGTTCACTTTAGCAATTACAGCTTGATCTCCCACCTCTGCTTTTACTTTCTCCAGAATAGGTGTGAGCATTTTGCATGGCCCGCACCAAGGCGCCCAGAAATCCACTAATACCTTTCCTTCTGCCACTACTGCATCAAACGAATCCATATTTAAATCAATTAAACCTTCTGCCATTTTTAACTCCTTAATCGCTGCTATTTTATACCGTCGGTTGTTGAGACCGTAAAGAGATCATTGATTACAACTCCGGTAATGTCTATATCTATCGTCATCATGTATAAAAAATTACAACGAATTGAACTTCTCATCATTGATCTTGCAGAAAAAAACCAATGCTTTGGTCGTCTAGAGGATGGTATGAGTGTTTTTGTTCAAGGCATGGTGGCAGTCGGCGATCGAGTAGAAGCTGAAATTATTAAGATAAAAAAACAATATCTCGTTGCTCGTCTTACCCGTATTCTGATACCTGCTGAAACTCGGACTGATCCCATCTGCTTCTATTTTGGCATCTGCGGAGGTTGCAAATGGCAACACATGCAATATCGCGAACAACTCCGCCTGAAGCAAAAACAAGTGCAGGATGCTCTTCACCATATTGGAGGATTTAAAGACGTTGAGTGCGAAACCTGCATCGCTGCCCAAAACCCTTTCAACTACCGTAATAAAGTTGATTTTTCTTTCACAGATCTTCGTTATCTTACCGAAGAAGAGATGAATCATCCGGAAGATCTTCTCAGCAAGCCCGTTGATTTTGCCCTTGGGTTTCACGCCCCCGGTCGATTTGCAAAAGCCATCGATATCGACCACTGCCATCTTGCTACGCCAGCCATGAATCAAATTCTCAACCTCGTTCGTGCGTTCTGTCTTGAACACAAAGATGTACTATCCATTTACTCAACCCGAACCCATACCGGAGAACTTCGAAATCTAGTGATTCGCCACAGCGGACATACCCATGAGCTCATGGTTAATCTGGTAACCTCGAGCCACCATGCCGATCTTATGATATTGCTTCGCGAGCGCCTCCTTGCAGAAATAGGCTCGAAGCTCACCACCTTCGTCAACAGCATTACCTCTGCGAAAAATACGGTTGCGTTTGGTGAGAAAGAATTTGTGATGCACGGGAATGGCTCGATTACCGATCGCTTGGGGATATACACTTATCAAATTTCACCCAACTCCTTTTTTCAGACTAATACCGCTCAAGCTGAAGTTCTCTATGAACAAATCCTGGATGCCGCTCAACTCACATCAACCGATACCGTATATGATCTATTCTGCGGAACCGGTTCCATTACTCTTTTTGCGTCAAAATATTGTCATAAAGTACTGGGCATTGAGTTGATGGAAAGTTCCGTAAACGACGCCCAAGCCAATGCCGAGCTCAACAAAGTGGAGAATTGCCAATTCATTCAAGTCGACATGAAAGCATTGCAAAGTATTGAAAGTGAATGTGCTTCATTCGGAGCACCCGATGTAGTAATCACAGATCCTCCTCGTGCTGGCATGCATCCAAAAGCGATTGAAATTCTTCGCGAATGGAGTCCACATGTTATCATTTACGTGAGCTGCAACCCCGCTTCGCTTGCCCGCGACAGCGCCCTTCTCTGTGCAGATCAAACCTATCGCTTAATCAAATGCACGCCTGTTGATCTTTTCCCGCAAACCAATCATGTTGAGAGTATTGCCCGATTCGAACGCCTTTAATTCCAACGCATCTCTGCAGGAAGCGGAGCCGTAATGAGCAGAGGCTCACATTTAACCGGATGCTCAATCGTTAGCTGCTTATGATGAAGCCCGATCGCGGTGGAGCCTTTCTGAGCCCCATACTTTGAGTCTCCTCTAATTGGACATCCCAAGGCGCTTAGCTGAACCCGAATTTGATGATAACGTCCGGTAATGAGTTCGATTTCTAGTAATGCCTGACCGGCCTTTGATCTGAGAAGCGTATAATGGAGTATCGCCTTCTTAGCATCAGGCTCTTTCTCAGTTGCCAGTTCTGCACGATAATCCCCATGTAAAAGATAATCTGTACACGTTGCTTTTTCTTGCTCCGGTATCCCCTCCACCCAAGCATGATATATTTTTCTACTTCGACCTTCTCGCATTGCTTCATTTAATCGACTTAAAGCTTTACTGGTTCGCGCAAATAAAACCACACCGCTGACCACCCGATCTAATCGATGTACTGCATGCAAAAAAACAGCCCCGGGTTTATTCTTCTCAACCCGAATCCAATGACGCGCCCAATCTTCCACATTTAATTCAACTTGCCCACTTGCCTGCGTCAACATGCCTGCCGGCTTATTAATCGCCAATAAATGATTATCAGCATACAAAATATGATTGGATAGATCTTCCTCACAATACTGCTGCATACCTATGCCTCCAACCAACGCGCCCATGCCCCATTTGGTAAAGGCGAGCAATGTGCTGCTCCTGTTAGCAACATCTCTCCATGTTCGTGAACACCACCCGCATGAAATTGGGTCAACAAATTATTTAGAACATGTGGAGAGAAGCCTGGGGTATGAGAAGTGAGAATAACAAATAAAGGCTGATCACTTAAAACGGAGTGAACCAGCTCAAGCGTCGTCAACATTTGCTCTTCCACCTTAAATAGCTCCCCGTTTCGACCTCGACCAAACGAGGGTGGATCCAAAAGAATAGCGTCATATCGATTACCCCGTTTAACTTCTCTCCGTAGAAATTTAATTACATCATCAACAATCCAGCGAATTGGTGCCTCTTGAAGTTCATTTAACCGGGCGTTCTCACGAGCCCAATCAACCATTCCTTTTGACGCATCCAAATGACAACACGAAGCACCTGCTTGAGCAGCCGCTAATGTGGCTCCTCCTGAATAGGCAAAAAGATTCAAGAAGTTAACAGGTGCCCGTTCAATAGCCTCCGTGAGGGTATCTCGTATCCAATGCCACATAGCCCGAGTTTCAGGAAACAAACCCACATGCCCAAAATCCGTTGCCGACAATTTCATCTTAACTCCGCCAACATTGACATGCCAATGAGCGGGCAATGCCTTACGACCTTCCCATTGCAAGCCAGCCTGCCGATCAAAACGAGCCGTAGCTTGATTCCATATGGCTGGATACTGAGGAGCCCAGACCGCCTGAGCACAAGGCCGATCTATAACAACCGCTCCGAATTTTTCTAATTTTCGGCCTGCTCCACTATCAAGCAATGCATACGCTTCTATTTGATTCATGATGCTTTTCGACTCCGGTCTTTAAATAATCGTCGACGACGGTTACCCTGTTCTCGCTCTACATCAATCGCAATATTCAATAAAATACCAAACATAATTGATGATGCCATGATACTTGAACCTCCATAACTGATAAACGGTAACGCCAATCCTTTTGTGGGAGCTGATCCAGTTACAACTGCAAAATTAATGAGTGCCTGCAACGCAATCATTAATGCAATACCATGTGCCAAGAAACGTCCAAAATGATCCTGAGCTTGCCTTGCCACTCGCATACCAACCAAAAATAGGATAACATATAAACTCACCACAAGTAAGGTAGCAATCAAACCTAGTTCTTCTCCAATAATAGGAAAAATAAAGTCCGTATGCGCTTCAGGAAGATAATGATAT
>DOEU01000012.1:0-7875 GCA_003532555.1 Verrucomicrobiota bacterium
CCCGGTGTATCTAAAAAAACCAATTGTCCCTTTGACTCACTTAAAATCACCCGAATCACGTTCCGTGTCGTCTGAACGCGATCACTAACAATGCTCACTTTCTCGCCAACCATGCCATTCAATAATGTAGACTTACCCACATTCGTCTGCCCCACAATCGCCACCAAACCCGAACGATACACAACCTCTTCATTAGCTTCCTCATTCATCATGTTCAAAACCTACCACAAGACAACCAATCGTATAAAACCTTTGCCTTCTCTCTTTTCACCATTGCCACTCCTATCCGCATGCAGTAGTTTTTACCAAATGAAGACACAAGCACCCATTCGCAAACACCTACTCATCCTTCTCAGCATACCCACGCTACACTATGCCCAAACCTCCCAACTAGCCAAACAACCCATTCCCATCGATGGGTACGCCGCAAAAGTAAACGAAACCATCATTACGCGAAGTGATGTAAGATCAGCCATGGCATCCATTCTTCCCCAACTTTATCGCCGTTTTCAAGGAGCCGCACTCGAACAACAACTGGAACAAGCTTATCTCAACGCACGAGAACAACTGATTGACCAAGCGCTCATCGTCGCAGATTTTGAATCAAGTGGCGGGCAAATTCCTGACTATTACGTCAAAAATGAAATCGACCGCATCATTCGCGATCGATTTAACGGAGAAACTTCACAGTTCGAAGAGACGCTTGCCGCCGAACAGATTACCTACGACGACTACCTCGAAAAAACGCGACGTAACATCAGCGCCTCCATGCTGATCCAAGAAAAAGTCAACCAACGCGCCCGTATTTCTCCGGAAACCATCCGTATCACCTACGAATCCAAACGGTATGACTATCTCATTCCTGAAAAAATTCGTCACAGTATCATTCTATTACACTGTGGAAGCACACCCGAAGAACGAACTCTAAAAACTGAAACCGCCGAACAAGTGTTGCAAAAAATTGAAGCCGGTGAAGACTTCAACACCCTCGCTCAAGAATTTTCTGAAGGCGCCCGTGCCGACCAAGGCGGGGCATTTCCATGGCTCCAGCTCAAAGACATCGATCCCTCATTGCACTTTCACCTAAACCAACTCAAAACTGGTCAACACAGTTCCATCGTTACAAACGAAGACCGTCTACTCATTCTCAAAGTTGATGCCCGCCGCAACGCATCCTATCAACCCTTCTCCGAAGTGCGTGAAGCCATTAAAGAAAATCTCACCACCCTTGAACGCGAACGCCTTTATAAAAACTGGATGAAACGACTCAAAGAAGAACACTACATTCGCCGCTACGATTAATCCAACGGATCCACCCGTTTACGCAACCGTTTCTGATCCCCCCGGCGCGTCTTATTCTCTAACATCTTTGCCTTCGCTCGTCGCGACCGCCGCCGCTTCTGGCGCCGTACCTTCTCTATCTCCTGCTGGCGTTTACTATATGCGCCTTCCCGACACTCCAATATCCGCTCATACAACTCTCGCCGTGCCCAAAATCGATTATCCGCCTGCGAACGCGTCTTCTGACACCTCACCTCCAGCTCTCCATAAATAAGCTGCACACACGAAGACGTCTTATTCATCTTCTGACCACCTCGACCCGACCCCCGGATAAAATGCTCCTCTAAAGAATCTTCATCAATACCCAACTCAGCCATCTCTTTTTTCAATCGATTCCATTTTTCAATAGTAATCATAGTTTCTTTTTACGCATCTCCATCCCGCTTCGCAATTGATTAATTCATCCACAACCCACATACTTTGATTATGAATATATCGTACCCTATATACCAAATCTTGGCAGGAACCCTACTTATTGTCGGATCTATTATTCTTCTATTTATGATAAAAAGTTTCAAAAAAAAACTCCACCTTACCCCTGAAAAAACCGCGCGCCTTGAACAACGTGCTTGGTCAAATCGCGCCCTCGCCAATCTACTCATCAGCTGGTTTTTCCTATACTTACTCGCCGCGGGTATCGGTTCTCTTTTCTATGAAGATCAGCTTCCAAAGGTTCGCCTCATCCTCACATACATCATGTACATCCTCATCGGTGCTCAAATCATTCACACCCGACAAACCCATTCATCCAACAAATCATTCGGACTAGCTAAAAGCAACCTACCTCAACTTCGCTGGGCAATTCCACTCTACCTCGCGTTTCTACCCCTACTCGCACTCGTCGCCATTCTCAATAAAATCTGCTTCAGCGGAATCTTGCATATCGAAATTGAGCATCAAGCCATCACTCAACACATGAACGAACTAACAGAAACCCTGCACCGAATCTACATAGCAACTGCAATTCTCATCGCTCCCCTCTATGAAGAAATTCTCTTTCGCGGTATCCTGTTTCCCAAGATCATCCAAAAAACCGGACTTATCAACGCTCTTATAATCACATCGCTACTCTTTGCCGCTCTGCACTTTCACATACCCGCACTTTTACCCCTCTTCGCCTTATCCACCTTACTTTCGCTTGTATACTGGTGGAGTGGATCCCTCTGGAACTGCATCGTCATACACATGCTCTTCAACGCCGGCTCAATCGCTTTTCTAATAGCCAGTAACTAATAGATTTAGAACGCCGCCATCGCAGCGCCCACTGCCGGTGAATCCACCACCTGTTTCATTTCAAACGCACAATCATATGGCATCAATAATGAACGTAAATATGCATTCGTTTGCGCCGCTAATCTCGGCGTGCGATAAAATGTCGAACCATCCGTATTCACGCAAATTGGCGCCGCACTGGCTGTCCGATCAAACACCATCGCTGCCGCAATATTCACCGCCGAAAAAAACGACGCCCGATCGACTAATGCCTCAAAAATTCGCAACATCACCCGCTCATCTTTCTCCGCCAATCCACATAGCGATTCGGCTTCCCCCGCCAAGCGCATCGACAAAGAAACCGTATCCAATTCACGCCACTGCTCAATCTTCGCCGCGCCCTTCTCCGAAAACAGACTCTCTTGCGCTGCCTGTTGCATCGCAACCAACGTCAACGGACCCAAATAGGCCCCCGAAACTGCCTTCTCAAACCGATACTGCCCTCGATTCGGCTGCAATGAATCAAACCGATCATCCACCGCCGAACAAGGCCATGCCGCAAAATTGCCTGACTCCATATTAATAATCTGCCCGCCATACAAACAGGCACAATTTGTTCCCGTCCCCAGAATAAAACCCACAAACTGCTCCGCACCAAAAGCCCGACCTACCGAACATCCCGCCAACAGCGTCGCCGTTGTATCATTCAACACCGTCACCGATTTGCGCCCCGCTCCCCGCTGCTCCAACGCCGCCACTAAATCCGCACCTACATACGTACCCACCATCTCCGGAATTTGAATCTCTTTAGTCCAACGCAATAAACGCCCATCTCGATTGGGTGAAATTTCTGCCGGATAAGAAAAACAGAATCCAATGCGATCAAACCGCTCCGCCACCGGCAATAACCCCGTACAAATTGCCTCATAAAAATCTTCCGCCGATACCTCTTCATCCCGACCTGGCATCGCCCGCTTTACCACATGATCTAACTTTACCTGACCCCTCGCATCTACTCCTGCCAAACCCGTACGTAAATTCGTCCCTCCTGCATCCACAAACGCAACTGTTCCCTCAACGCCTTCGGCCAACGGCGAAAGATAGGTCGGCAACATTGCCAACGAACTCGACGTACCTGTCAAACCTGCCTCCATCTCCAGACGAAAAGCCTCTAGCATTTCCCCTCCATCATATGCACCCGCAGAAAGCCCTTGCTCCATCAACCACGAATCAATCTGTTTATATTCAATCATTATGATACGGATGCCCTTCTACAATCATAGCGCCGCGATAGAGTGCCTCCAATAAAACCAAACGCGCGACTCCGCCCGCCATCACCAAATCCGACAAAGACCACAACTCATCTGCCCGTGCCCGCACCGCTTCCGAAAATCCATACGCCCCACCAATCGCAAAAATCAATCGACCCCTACCGCTCAACAATTCCGATCCACCTCGTGCAAGCTCCAATAATTTTACCACATCAGCCGTCTTTCTTCGCGATCCCCGCTCATCACAAACCACCAAAAAATCATCCACCCGAACCTGCTTTAAAAATGCCTTCCCCTCTCGCATCTGGGCTTGATTTTCAAACCCACTCCGCACTTTTTCCAGTCGATACGAAACCACATCCACCTTCACCAAAGCCAACCGATCGGCATACACCTTTTCGGCCATCTCCAGTGCCCGCGGTCGCACCCGGCCTGGAACCCAAACGACTACCTTCAACTACAACTCTCCCTCACGTAACACCTTCACAGAAGCCAACTTATCCTCTATCGTCTGCACTCGATCAATTCGAGTCCCCACCTTAACCGTAGTATGCACCCGAGGTGCCCCCATCTTATGCACCCGATCATGGCACGCTTTCACCGCCGTAAAAACCGTATCCCACTCGCCTTCAATCGCCGTTCCATTCGGTCCCGGAACCTGTTTTAAACCCGCTTCTTCAATAACTTCACCACACGCCGCCACATACGCCGACAACGAAACTCCTACGCCAATCGGTACCACACACACATCCACAATCACATGCATTTTAAAACCCCTTAATCCATCAATAACGTAATCACCGCCGCCGGATCTTTCAAACTCAACAACTCCTCACGTACCGGTGCATCCTTCAACCGCGAACTGATCGACGAAAGCATCCGTAAATATTCTGTATGCTGATCCGCCCGTGCCGCTAACATACAAACAATCTTAACCGGCGCTCCATCCAGTGAATCATAATCCTTAATTCCCTTTTTACACACCGCCACTGCCATAATTAAATCACTAACGGCATCGCTCCGTACATGAGGAACGCCCACACCAAATCCAATCCCCGTACTCATTAACCGCTCACGTTCTAACATCCCGTTCCTCAGTACCGCCACATTTCGAACCTCTGGCGCACGCGACAACGAATCGATTAGCTGACCCAACACGCCCGCCTTATTCCCCTCCGGCAACAACAAAACTCGCTCCGCCGTCATCACCGAAGGAACCGCATGCTTATCCACCGCTGAGCCCTGCCCCTTCAAGCGATCATTCACCCACTTCTCAATATCTGCACTCTTGAACCGCCACGTCGTGCCAATCTTACCGCCAGGCAAATCCCCTTTTTGCGCCCACTCATAAACCGTACGCTCCGAAACCCGTAAATAAGCAGCCACTTCCTCAATCGTCATAATTTCATGCATAAACTAAAATTCTCCGTAACAAATCACAAATGTTGCAATCAAACCGTATAGATTTCAATCTATTTCAAAACTGCATCGCACACGCCACGCACCGAATTAAACAATCTTAAACACCCTGCCTCGCGCAACTCCTCGACCAAAACAATACCCTCAAACAACTCACCCGAAGCCAGCAACTCCGCCCGCATCACGCCCCCAAGTAAGCCTGACGTAACTGGTGGTGTCACCCACTTTCCTTGCCGCTCAACAGCAATATTAAAAATCGTACCCTCCGTAATCTCGCCCTCTTGGTTCCACAAAATCACCTCTTCACAATCCACCCGTTCCGCCTCTGCCGCTTCATATACAGCCCGATGAGTAGTCTTATGATACAACCACCGATCGCCCCGATCTACCGGCTCTGAAGCTAACCGAACACGCAAAGGGCCTCCCTTATTCAACGCCTGCAGCGGCATCTGCTCTATGCGCAATGAACATCGTTCATCCAGCAACAGTCGCACCCGTAACGGATAAGAACCCTCAAGCAAATCAAGTAACCGAGTTAGCTCATCCTGATCAACCGATCGTCCAAAAAATTCCGCCGAAGCCACGAACCGTTCGACATGCCGTTCCAACAAATAAACTCCCGCCTTCGGAGTCCACAGCACCGTTTCTAATAGATCAAAATCCGGACGCTCCCCTTGCAATACCTCCGCCTTCGCCAACGTCTCCGCATATTCCGATGCCGCATCCGAATCCCAAACAATTCCACCGCCCACGCCATACGTCAGCCGACCCCGCGCCGCATCAATCACCGCTGTCCGAATCGCCACATTAAACTGCGCATCTCCATTCGGTCCCCAATACCCCACCGAACCCGTGTAGACACCCCGGGGCTTCGTTTCCAGTGACTTAATCAATTCCATCGTCTTTACTTTCGGAGCCCCCGTAATGGATGCACATGGAAACAACGCTCGCAATACATCCAATACCGATCCCTTTACCAAACCTCTTACCGTTGACGTCATCTGCCATACCGTTGGATAACGCTCCAACGTAAAAGTCTCCACCGTCTCCACACTCCCCGTTTCAGCTACTCGACCCAAATCATTGCGAATCATATCTACAATCATAATATTTTCTGCCCGGTTTTTCTCTGAACTCCGTAAACCATTCGCCAACGCCGCATCTTCCAAAGGCGTTCGACCCCGCCGAACCGTTCCCTTCATCGGTCGTGACTCCAACACCCCCTCCTTCAATCGAAAAAATAACTCAGGAGATGCCGAACAAACCGCCCAATTATCCAACTCCACATACGCTGCATACCCCGCATCCTGACCCGTGACAAACGATCGAAAAAATCCATACGTGTCGCCCGTAAATGCCCCCTCCAGCCGATAAGAATAATTCACCTGATATGTAGCACCTGCTGCAATCTGCTTCTTGATTGAATCGATTGCTGACTCAAAAGTAGCTTCATTCACCGAAGCCTCCAAGCCACTTACCGAGCCCTCACCTAACGTCTCTGGTAAAACAGTTAACCGCTCCACCGAATCAAATAACCCTATTACCATCAACGGAACAGCTCCAACCGGTCCTGTTATCATAGCCTCATCAAACGCGGCCGCCGCCTCATATGAAAGCCAACCCGCAACATAGCAATTTTCCTTCACAGCCCGATCTAGCAAAGGAATCACCTCATCTAAACACGCCGTCTTGAATACCTCTTTTGGCTCTGAAAACCGCAACCAATTCTCATTCTCTTTGACAATCACAATCACGTCTTAACGCTACACCTCCTAACCCTAAATGCAAAGCGCACCTGTAAAAATTCCTCTTAACACCAAGTAACTGGCCAGAAGCAAAAAAACCCATTGGCACCAATGCGTTATCAACCAATTACCGCTTCCTAAATAGCTTATTCAGCACAAAAAAAGTATCGATACTAATCACAAACACATCCAAACAATTATCCCCTTCTTCCAACCCACTTGAATCCCTACTTGCCTTGAACTTCCAAATCAAATATTTTTCGTCCGGTTAAATCATCAGGAGAACCAAAAATGAAAACAGGTATCATTGGATGGCGTGGCATGGTTGGCTCCGTACTTATCGAACGCATGCAGGTAGAAAATGACTTTACACACATCGAACCCACTTTTTTCACCACCTCTCAAGTAGGCCAATCGGCCCCTAACTTTGGGCAAAAAGAAACCACTCTCATCAACGCAATGCAAATCGATGCGCTAAAAGAGATGGACGTCATCCTTACCTGCCAAGGCGGAATCTATACTGAATCCATCCACCCTCAACTCCGTGCCGCTGGCTGGAACGGCTACTGGATCGACGCCGCATCCACTCTTCGTATGGCAGACAATGCCACAATCATTCTCGACCCAGTTAACAAAGCCGTCATCGATACCGCGCTCGCTAACGGACAAAAAGACTTCATCGGTGGCAACTGCACCGTCAGCCTCATGCTCTTAGCCATCGGCGCACTCTTCAAAGCCGGACACGTCGAATGGACCTCTTCCATGACCTACCAAGCCGCCTCCGGCGCCGGTGCCCACAACATGCGCGAACTCCTCAACCAAATGGGTGCCCTCCAACAATGCACCGCCACCGAACTAGCCGATCCAGCCGCCGCCATTCTTGATAT
>DOEU01000012.1:8131-8294 GCA_003532555.1 Verrucomicrobiota bacterium
CCTCAACCAAATGGGTGCTCTCCAACAATGTACCGCCACCGAACTAGCCGACCCTGCCGCCGCTATTCTTGATATCGACCGCAACGTCAGCTCTGCCCTACAAGGCAACCGCCTACCAACCAGCGAATTTGGCGTACCCCTCGCCGGCTCCCTAATTCCATGG
>DOEU01000017.1:0-5647 GCA_003532555.1 Verrucomicrobiota bacterium
CAGAACCAAAGCCAGAGCCAAAACCAGCTCCTACTGCGGTGCCGGTTCCTGCACCAGAACTAGCTCCTGCGCCCGAAGCAGATGCAGCGCCTCGCACGATTGTTTCGGCGGCTCCGAACGTGCGTAGATTAGCTCGCGAATTAGGAATCGATATACAAACGGTGAAAACGGCAAATGAAAATGGCCGGATTTCCCTCGAAGACGTGAAAGCTTATGCTCGAGCTATTATGGAAAGTGGAGGAGGAGCATCAAACTATCAACCCGTTCGACCTAGTGGTATTCAGGGACATGTGCGAGCTGAAAAAATGAGCGCCATTCGCAAAGCTACCATGAATCATATGGCTCATTGTTGGGCAACGATTCCACACGTCACGCAACATGATACGGCAGATATCACGCGTATGAATGAATTGCGCAAACGGATGATAGGCACAGCTGAATCGGCTGGTGTGAAACTGACCATCACCTCGATGCTGGTGAGTATTGTAACCGGCGCGCTTCGTCGCTTTCCCAATTTCAATGCGAGCATTGACGCGGAGAAAGGGGAGATCCTTTTTAAGGATTACTACAATGTTGGCATTGCCGTAGATACAGATAAAGGACTTATGGTTCCTGTGATTCGGGATGCCGATCATCTATCGATGACGGAGATGGCAGCTGCCTTAACGGAGGTATCTCAGAAAGCCCGTAGTGGTCAAATTGGACTTGATGATTTACAAGGGGGAACCTTTACTATCTCAAACTTGGGTGGCATTGGGGGTTCATTCTTTACGCCGATTGTTAATTCACCTGAAGTAGCTATTTTAGGCGTGGGTCGCGGCGCACCGGATACAGAGGGTCGGTTGCAAATGCCTTTATCCCTTTCATATGATCATCGCTTGATTGATGGTGCTGATGGCGCGCGTTTTTTGCGGTGGATTGTGGAAGCGATTGAAGAACCGATCTACTTCTACATGGAGAAGTAAGACTTCGTGCGACTGAACGAATCCACATTGTGTGTACTCGATTTCGAGAGCACAGGTGTGGTTGCAGGATACCCCAATGAACCGTGGCAAATTGGTTTAATTTTTCTGCGAGACGGAGTCGTGGATGCAGCCTCTAGCTGGGAAAAATTTATGCGTATTGACGTTACGCGTCCATTCAATCCGAATGCACCCGGTCGGCATGCTAAATTACGGGGTATATTGGCGGATGCTCCGAAAAGAGAGATACTTCTGCCACAACTCCGGGAATATCTAAAAGCGGATGCGCGCGTAGCGCATAATTGTTCTACAGAACAAAAGATGTTACGCATGATCGCGCCAATGCACCATTTTGATCCTTGGATTGATACACTTAAACTAGCTCGTGAAGCCTGGCCAGGTTTAGCATCCTACGCATTAGAATCTTTGGTTGAGACTCTCCAGTTGAAGGAACGCATAGAAACGCTGGTTCCGGATCGAACGGCTCACGATGCCCTTTATGATGCCGTGGCCGCCGCGGTCTTACTCGAGCGTCTCTGTATAGAGGGGTGGGGCGATCTATCGCTGTCGCATCTGTTTAATACTTAGCCGAGCAACATAGTCTCCGTGGTTTCCCAGTCAATGCAAGGATCCGTAATGGAGAGCCCATATTGTCGTGTGCCTACGATCTTCTCATTATCTGCTTCGATAAAACTTTCAATCATTGCACCCGTAATGGAGCAGGAATCAGCTTTGCGTTGTTCAAGAATACTGTTCCATACATGAATCTGATTGGCTGCCAACTTATTCGCATTGGCATGCGAGCAATCGACCATGAGAGAGGGTTTAAGGTTCGCTTGCTCAAGGCGTTCCGTGGCAGCGACTACTTCTGGCTTCTCGTAATTAGGGACTCCATCGCCCCCGCGCAAAACCAGATGGGTATTGGGATTACCTTCCGTGGTTACAACAGACGTGTAGCCTTCGGGGTCGATGCCTAGAAAACGATGGGGAATACTGGCAGATTTAATTGCGTTGATGGCTACTTGTACATTGCCATCGGTACCATTTTTAAAGCCTACCGGCATAGATAGACCGCTAGCCATTTCACGGTGGGTTTGCGATTCAGTGGTTCGTGCGCCTATCGCCGCCCAGCTGATCAGATCAGCGGTATACTGAGGCACAATCGGATCTAGAAATTCAGTGGCAATAGGCAGCCCTAATTCAGCTATCTGCAAAAGCAACTGACGAGCAGCTCGTAAGCCATGTCCCATATCACAACTATCGTCTAAATAAGGATCGTTAATAAACCCTTTCCATCCAGTCGTGGTGCGGGGTTTTTCGAAGTAGACCCGCATCACGATCAAAAGACGGTCGGCGGTTTGATCGGCAACCGCTTTGAGTCGTTGGGCATAGTCAAGAGCGGCTTCGGGATCGTGAATCGAGCAGGGTCCGATCACAGTCAGCAGACGTGGGTCTTTACGGTCAATAATATTGCGCACGGCTTGACGCTGATCGATAATTTGTTGGATGAGGGCATTGCTCAAGGGTAGCTCAGCTTTCAACTTTGTGGGCGTGATGAGCCGTTGCAAGTCGCGGATGCGAAGGTTTTCAGTAGGTGTATTTTCAGTTGTCATAATTCGCGCGAATAAACCACAAACAGGCGTCTGGAACAAGGGTAGGAAACAACTTTCTTATATAAAAAAATTAATTTTTTAATGATTTGAACTCGATAATACGTTGTTCACGATCCCGCACAATTTCACGATGTGTCCAGAGCAGATGTGGATCTTGAAAAGGGATGCCACGGGTCGTGGTTCTGAGGGAGATGAGTTCGTTTTCTAAAATAGGTTGAAGAAGTAGGCTGGCATCGAGAGTGGCTTGTGTTCCTCCTCGGGGACGTCCGATTGGAGTCGTTTCGCCAATGGAAAAACCGGCCTGGAGAAGACCAGACCGGATGGGACCTGCGGCGGCATACGTAAAGAGTTGAGCATGCGGTCGCATAATGCGTTTAATTTGTTGAAAGAATTGCAGGGTCCAACATTCGCTATTTCGGGTCGAGGAGAAGGCGTCCAGAAAGATGAGATCCACGGATTTATCGGGCAGCTGCGTGATGGTATGGCGGGCATCGCCCCAATGCATTTGAATGGGATTTTCGGGAAGGGGAGAGGCAGATCCATTCTGATAAAGTTGTTGCAACGTGGTAATCCAGTTGAAGTTGGTATTTGAATCAGACGGAAGGATTTCAGCGGCATGACGAACGATGCGTCGATCCATTTCGAGTGCGGTGATTTGTAGAGGATGAGCGGCACCGATGGCGGCGTTGAGTGCGGCGCGGCTGTTGTAGCCGAGTCCAAAGCAGATATCGAGGAGGTGGAGGGGGTTGTTTTGAAGTTGTTTATGAATACGGGCGGGTTGAACATATTTTTCTTCGGCTTCGAGACGGGCTCCAGCACGCGTGTGATAATGTTCTTTAACGTGATTATTCCAGAAGGTAGTTGATCCATCGTCTGTAACTACGGGATGAATGGCGAGTTTGGCGGGAGGCTCTGGATGGGTGAATGCGGGTAAAAGATCGCCTTGCCGCCATTCTCGGGCTTCCATTTGGGCGATGATATAGTTCCGAAATTTTTGTTTATCCATCTGCCAACGAGGGGCAATGAGTTCAAGATCGAGCGTATCTGTAGTTAGGCGCATGATCGGGAGGGAAGGGGGCATTCGGCGGATAAAATCAATCAGGTGTTCACCAAATGTATATTCATTAAAAACGGGCAGGGGCGTGAGGGCATGCTCGAGGGCCAGGGTAGTTCCTTTTTCTATATGAAGGTTGTGGATTTTTACGGCTTGTATGGGTAGTTGAGCGAAACGGTCGGCAGTTGCCTGAAAGTCGGTGGCGGTTTCACCGGGTAGGCCAAGAATAGCGTGGAGGGCGATGGGGATATTCGCCTGATGGAGGAGTTCAATGGCACGTTCGCTGCTGGCCCAGTCGTGTCCGCGGTTGACGCGTTCGAGGGTGGTATCGTGGATGGTTTGTACACCGAGTTCGACCCAGACTTCGATATGGCGATTAAGTTCGATGAGAAAGTCAAGAGCTTGTGGGGTGATGCAGTCGGGGCGGGTGCCGATGCTTACGGCTGTGAAGGGAAATTGATCGAGTAGATTGAGATAGAGAGGTTGTTGGGCTTCTCCAAAAGTGGCGGAAAAGGCTTGGATATAAGCCATAAATTTTTTGGCACCATATCGGCGGCGGGCAAAATCGATGGCGGCTTGCATCTGTTCTTCTACGGTATCTGTGCCGAGGGTTTGAACGGCAGCAGAACCACGAAGATTACAAAAAGTGCAACCTCCGGATCCGTCGGCTTCTCGATTGGGACAGCCAAAGTTAAAGTCGATAGGAACGCGATGAAGTGGCGTTCCGTGGCGTTCAGTCATGAAATCTTTATAAGACGTGAAGGGGAGTTTCATCGGTTGAATCGGAGTCGCATACCGTCCGCTGAGTCATTAGGTGTACCTTCATGATAAGCGAGTTTCCCGTTGACGAAGGTAGCGGCAACCGTGGTATTAAAAGAGGTGCCTTCAAAGGGCGACCAGCCGCAGTGGTATAGAATATTTTCGTTGTATACGGTGTGCGGTATATCGGGATCGATGAGGGTGAGGTCTGCATGGTAGCCTTCCCGAATGAAGCCTCGTTCTGCGATTTGATAAATGATCGCAGGATTATGTGCGGTTTTTTGAACGATTTGTTCGGGGGTCAGGAATTCGAAGAGAACCGGCAGGGCACTTTGCACTACGGGCATACCGGATGGGGCTTTGAAATAAGATTGATTCTTTTCCTCTAATAAATGGGGCGCATGATCCGTTCCAACCGTATCAATTAGACCTGTTTTTAGGGCTTCTCGGAGGGCGCTTCGATCTTCGGCTGTTTTGATGGCCGGATTACATTTTATACGCGAACCGAGTCGATCATAATCCTCTTCACTGAACCATAGATGATGCGGACATGCTTCAACGGTTATCTTTTTATCTTCGACCGATGCGGTTTTAAAAAATTCTAGTTCTCGAGCTGTTGTCATATGCAGAATATGAATTTGTGTGCCATACTTTATAGCGCGGGCAACGGTCTCTTTTGTGCTTTGCCAGCAGGCTTCTGTGGATCGAATTTTTCCATGCTCTCTGAAAGGGACCTGTTCTCCATATGTTTCGAGTGCAATTTGCTCATTTTCACCAATAATTTGATCCACTTCACAGTGAAGAGCAATGGGCACTTTGACTTGTTTGAATATTTGATCAATTTGTTCTTCTTTATTAACGACTAAGTTGCCCGTTGAAGATCCCAAAAATAATTTTACTCCGCAGACCCATTCAGGATCGAGGGCGAGGAGTTCATCGAGGTTATCGTTGGATGCACCTAGATAGAAGGAGTAGTTGGTGTGCGAAGTTTTGGCGGCAAGGGCATATTTATCTTCAAGTATGGCATTGGTTACGGCAGCAGGTTTGGTGTTGGGCATTTCCATGGTAGAGGTGATCCCTCCCGCTATAGCGGCACGACTTTCGCTCGCAATGGTACCTTTGGATTCCAGCCCGGGTTCCCGGAAGTGGACATGTACATCGATCATTCCTGGCAGTAGTAAGTGGCCCTTGGCATCAAAAACGGTTTCGTTTGCGGTGCCATCGATGGAGGAGGCGATAGATTCAATTCGTCCGTCTCG
>DOEU01000017.1:5984-6425 GCA_003532555.1 Verrucomicrobiota bacterium
ATGAGGAGGTCACCGGTTTGAATCTTATTTTCGTTTACAATACGGGCGTTTATAATTCGTTGTTTTTGCATCTGCTCAAAGTAGGTTATGAATTCAGCGGAATCAAGGCGCTTATCTCTTTCACTTTTTTTGCTTTTTTCCGTTAATTTATTTTAATCCAAGCGATCATACAATATGTGTATCGCTAAATCGTTATTTTTTCATCGATTTTAATCGGTTCTCTTCGCAAGAGAATGATAAATAGACAGCAGTCAATGGCGGAGTAGTCAAATGAGTGAATGTGTGCAACAACGAATAAGTGATGAAGAAGCGTTAGATATGCTCAAGCATATGCCGACGGCAGAACTGATGGCTCGGGCCAACGAAATTCAGCGGGCGCGGCATGGCAACAAGGTCTATTACGTACACAGTCATAACTTGAATCCGACCAATTTATGCGTC
>DOEU01000016.1 GCA_003532555.1 Verrucomicrobiota bacterium
GAGACGTTTTTGTCTTATTTTAACAACACTACAATCTTCGGGTTATTGTTAACCTTGATATTAATATTTTCCTTTCAGGGGGATCGTATTATCGAGCATACTTTACACATTGCATTGATTTCTATTCCGCTAATTTTGCAAACAGGTGTTATCTTCTTTTTAACCTATGGTGTAGCAAAAAAATTACGCTTGCCTCATGACATTGCCGCACCCGCAAGTTTGATTGGAGCATCTAATTTCTTTGAGTTAGCAGTAGCGGTAGCTATTGCCTTATTTGGGCTCGCTTCCCCCGTTGCATTGGTAACCATTGTAGGGGTCCTAGTAGAAGTTCCAGTGATGATACTTCTCGTAAGGTATGCAAATAAAACACGATCCTTATTTGAATAAAAAGTTGATATAAATAATCAAGGATGTGCGTGAGAAATGAGTAAAAAAATAAAGATACTTTACCTTTGCACAGGAAATTCATGCCGATCACAAATGGCTGAGGGGTGGACTCGTGCCTTGAAAAGCAATCGGATTGAAGTGTTTTCGGCGGGGATTGAAACACATGGGCTCAATCCACATGCGGTGGCAGTGATGGCAGAGGTGGGCGTGGATATTTCGGAGCAGCAGTCTCAGTTATGGGAGGCATTCGCAGAGCAGGAGCTGGATTGGGTGGTGACGGTGTGTGGGCATGCCCATGAGTCGTGCCCGGTACTTCCGGCAGGGGTACGGGTGAAGCATGTGGGATTTGAAGATCCACCTAAGTTAGCACGCGGCATGGCGGAGCAAGGGGCTTCTGAAGAGGAGCAATTGAAGCCGTATCGGCAAGTGCGGGATGAGATCCGTGATTTTGTGAAGACGCTTCCAGATAGCTTGGAGATAAAAGTTAAAGAGCTAGGTGTACTGGATATGCCGGACTGTTCGCAGTGCTCGGGTTGTGAATGACATAGAATGAATTAGATCAGAAGATTAAGAAATATAAATTATTACCAAGGAGGAAATACATTATGGCTTGTGGATGTGGAAGAAGCCCAACCGGTGAATGTATTGGATGGCACTCATTACCTGAAGAGGAGTATCAAGAAAAACTAGCTCAGTGGAATCTTGAGAACAGTAAATTAGAAGCATCTGACGAGTCGTAAAGAAGCATACATTTATTTTTCAAGTCTCTTGTATTCATCGATATAAACGATAGTACGCTCACGATTACGGTGGTGATAAAGTTCTATCTGTTTCGCGAACCAAAAATTATCAATCTTACTTAGACGTTTAATGCGCAAAGTCTGCAATCGTTTTCCCGAGGAATTAATTCTTTGTGCTTCAAGAAGCATTTTCATTTCTTTTTCAGCCCAGACACGGATGCGGTCTGTGTGGTTTGGCACGGGGATTTCAAGAAGCCAGGCATCGCGGTTAATCTTTCTAGTTGAGCCAATCAGGGTAGCATCAGGCCACCAGAGGAAGCTGAGGCTGAGATCATTCCAACTCATGCCACTGTCCCCAATTTCATGGTGAGATTTAAGGCTTATATCTGAAAAGACGTAGACGGGTTTATTATCTTCCCATTTAACATCAAGAGTGACTTCTCCTATGCGGTAGTGGGCTTTAGCGGGAATGTCGCCAAGACGAAGGGTTGTCTGAATAGGTTCAGAAAAACGCTTAAATCCTTTTTCGGTTCTACGTTGAATAGTTCCGTTAAAAATAATGGGTTGTTGGGGAAGATGTAGCTGTATTTGTTGAAGGATGTCATGCGCATTTTGTGCGGATAGAAATAGGGGTATTAGGATTACTAGGTAGAATAAGCACTTCATATTTTTATTATAGCGAATAGAAGTTAACTTGTCTGCTTGTTAAGGATTTAATAAGCGGATGGATTAGAAGGTAAATTATGATTTAGCCTATGGGATGAAAAATAGGGTTAAGGGGTTGACGAGATCATGCAATTTGGGTTGTATAGGCGACTTTTCCGCTAACGGAATCTTGAGCAGAGGATCATCGCCATGAAATACCGCACAGTGCGGGGCGAGCACTCCGTCTCTTTGAGTCGAAGGAGTGGCTGGTAAAGCTGGCTTAATTTGCAAAGAAGCATGCGGATCGAGGAGTACAAATGAAGTATACAGGACCAAAGATTAAGAAAGCACGTCGGTTAGGTATTGCGCTTTCACCGAAGTCGGAACGTTTTTTGGAGAGGCGACCTAATCCTCCAGGACAACATGGACCGAATCGTCGAAGAGGGAAGCAGTCTGACTATGGCAAGCAGCTTACAGAGAAGCAGCGACTACGTTATCAGTATAACTTGAGCGAAAAGCAGTTACGTGGGGTTTACACTAAGGCTTCCCGCAAGCAAGGGAATACTGGGGAAGTAATGTTACAAATATTGGAAAGCCGCTTAGATGTAGTGGTCTTGCGTGCCGGCATGGCTCGTTCGATTTTCCAAGCGCGGCAGATGGTTTCTCATGCGCATTTCCGTGTGAATGGCAAGAAGGTGAATATTCCCTCTTACATCGTTCGCATTGGTGATCAAATTACTGTGCGTGAAAAATCAAAAGAATTAGAAGCATTTGTGTTGGCACAGCAGGTGGCAAAAACACCTGAATATGTAACCGCCAATGACAAGCAGTTGACAGCTGAATTAAATCGGTTGCCTCAGGCTGAAGAAGTTCCAGTGACTTGTGAAGTTTCACTTGTCGTGGAGTTCTATGCTCGATAATTCAGACAATTTTTGAGCCAAAAGCCGTTCTTGAAGAGGAGCGGTTTTTTTTGCGTATTGCTTACCGCTTGAGATGAGGGATGCTTCGGGGTATGAATGCATTCTCAGTATTTGGAGAGATGGTATGAAAGTTCCGGTGAGTTGGTTGAATGAGTTTCTGAAGGTGGATCCGGATCTGGAGAGATTATCCGATCAATTAACCTTCGCGGGACTGGAAGTTGAAGCGATTAAGTCTGTGGGTTCGGATTTTGCTGGAGTAGTTGCAGGTTGTATTACTCACATAGCACCTCATCCAAACGCAGATAAACTTCGGCTCTGTATGGTGGCGTATGGAGCAGATGAGCAAATGAGGGTTGTCTGTGGAGCACCAAATGTTTGTGTAGGTAAAAATTACCCGTTTGCTCCAGTAGGAACAACATTGCCGAATGGTGTTACGTTAAAGAATGCTAAGATTCGTGGTGAAGTTTCTATGGGGATGTTGTGTGCTAAAGATGAGCTTGGGTTGGGAACAGATCATTCAGGTTTGTTGGAGTTAGATGCTGATGTTGTTCCAGGAACGCCTTTTAGTGATCTATGGGGAGCGCCGGAGATAGTAATTGAATTAGAGATTACACCAAATCGACCGGATTGTTTGTCGATAGTTGGTGTTGCGCGTGAGCTAGCAGTTTTGAGTGATCAGTCTCTTCGATTGCCGGAGATTGAGCTGCTTGATAATACGACTCTAGATTGTGGTGTTACGGTATGCGATGCGACGATAGCACCACGGTATACCGTGCGAACGATTGATGGCGTAACAGTTGCGCCTTCGCCAAAATGGATGCAGGTTAGATTGGAAGCGGCTGGCATTCGTCCGATTAACAATGTGGTGGATGTGACCAACTATGTAATGTTGGAAACAGGGCATCCATTGCATGCGTTTGATCGACGGGCGATAACGGGGAATCAGGTTCAGGTGCGCTGGGCGGAGGCTAATGAGAAGTTGGTTACATTGGACGGGGTTGAACGAGAACTTTCGGCTGATATGTTGGTTATTGCGGATGATAAAAAAGCGTTAGCTTTAGCGGGGGTTATGGGGGGCGCAAATAGCGAAGTTGTTGATGATACAAATACGGTGGTTTTGGAGGCAGCTTGTTTTGAAGCATCGACAATTCGGGCAACGGCGAAGCATTTAGGATTACATTCGGATGCATCTTATCGATTTCAGAGAGGTGTATGCGCAGCTTCAGTTTCTGCGGCAAGCGATCGGGCGGTGATGTTGTTGATGGAGCTTGCGGGGGCGAAGGACTACTCGGCGCTGGCGGATGCGTATACGGTTCCCGTCATCCCTATGGAGATTAAGATTAATTGGGCACGAATTGCACGGAGGATTGGTGCACCGATTACCGTGGAGGAGATGCGCTTTATTTTAACGAAATTGGAAATGGAGCTAATTGAGGATGATGGTGTACACGCGAAGATAATGCCTCCGGCGTTTCGTTTGGATATGTTGCGGGAAATCGATGTGGTTGAAGAGGTGGCTCGTATTTACGGGATGGATCGAATTCCCGAGAAGCAGCCAGTAGCACAAATAGTTTCCGGTCGTAGCGATATAAGAACAAGATTAATAAGTGAATTACGAAATGGCTTACAGGGATTGGGTGTGAGCGAGATTATGAATTATACGCTGGTGAGTCACGCGCTTCTTGATCGGTTCGATAAAGAGAATCAAGATGTTCGTGAAGCACTTCCGCATCCGATTAGTGAGGATCAGTCAGTATTGCGTCCATCATTAATTCCCCAATTGGTTGAGAGTTTAGGCAGGAACCATTCTCGTCAGATAGAAGAGGCATGCGTTTATGAGTTAGGCCGTGTTTTCAATCAGATAGATGGTGTGTTGGTTCAGAAAGAGCGACTTTCTATTGGTATGATGGGGCCAGTAGGTCGGGGCCTCTTAGATAAAAGAGCTGCGGTAAAAGTGGAAGAGTCTTTCGTTTGGATGAAGGGCTTGGTGGAACGGTTACTAAAGCTCCAAGGATTGGATGAAATCCGATTTGAGGCATTTGACGGTGCTTCATATGAGATCAGTCAAGCGATATCGATTTATCATGGAGAGGTTTGTATTGGATCCTTGGGGCTATTGAAAGCTGAGATTGGAGCATCATGGCGATTAAATTCACCGATAGCAGTTGCAGAGCTTTCGCTAGATAGTTTGTTAGCAGAGGCTGGGCATTTGCATTCGCTAGAAGAGGTGCCTGTGTATCCGAGTATGAGTCGTGATTTAGCCTTAGTAGTGGATTCGAATATTACTCATGACGCAGTCATGCAATTGGTAGGTCGGGTTAATCCGAAAAATTTAGAACGAACAGAACTTTTCGATGTATATACTGGTAAAAGCATGGAGAAGGGTAAGAAAAGTTTAGCCTATAATTTTGTGTACCGCTCCTCGACGCAGACTTTAACGGATAAAAAAGTTAACAAAGCACATCAGCAAGTAATTGATGTATTGTGCAGGGAACTTCCGGCAGAAATTCGAACTTAATCACATCTGCTTTTACTTTCTTATGATAAACTTTATATTGTGAGACGTTGGATATCATTAATATTTTGCATTTTTCTTTTTTTGATCTGGTGGATCAATCACGGTCAAAATGAGACTTCTAACAAATCGACGAAGGTTATGCCTTCAGAATCTTCTCCGGATGTATCGAGACATCATCTTCATGCATTCCCAGAGCCTCAAGGTTTAGAGCCTCCATCTGAAAGGTCATTGTTATTAATTAGAAGACAAATACCTAAGGGTGCTTTCCGGGATAAATTTATGGCTCTAGATGATTTAGCGCAGGAGCGTATTCTGAGGAGAATTTGGTATTCACCTGCTATAACCAATAATTTAGATTCAATTCGTATCAGCCTTAAGGGCGAAATACATTATGTTTGCTCCGAGCTTTGCGGTCATAAGTTACCGATTGTTGCAGATAATTCTGAAAAAGTTATCGTTAAATCAACATATGATCAGTGGGTTCCCATATCATCACCTCCTGTGCTTAATAGTCGGCCTGAATCACAAAATATCATTTATCTTGATTTCAATGGAATGATTGTATCGAACACATATTGGAATAATGATCCTGATTATAATATTAACTCATGGGATACACGACCGTATTCTCGTGATGCAGACGAGACAACGTTTAGTCCAATAGAGCAGCAGTATATCGAAGATATTTGGCGAGGAGTTGCCTCTGATTTCGAAGCTTTTGATGTTAATATCACAACAGAAGATCCATCTCCAAACCCTTATTTTTATCATGCACTTATTACGAAAAGTTTAGATAAGAATAATCAAGTTACACCAGCCTCAGGTGTTGGTGGAATCGCTGTGCTTGGAACACCATATTACTCTCTGAAAAACTTCTCTCCAGAAAACGTAAGATACTACTCGCCCGCTTGGATTAATGGGCAGAGTTGGTTTTCAGCAGAAGATATTGCATTAATTTGCTCTCATGAAATAGGTCATAATTTAGGATTAAATCATGATGGGAGTAATTCGGTAGAATATTATGATGGCCATGAGGGAGCTGTTAGCTGGGGTCCAATAATGGGAGCAGCATATGACAAGAATGTTAGAGCATGGAGCATAGGCGAATATTCTTCGGCTAATAATACTCAAGAAGATGATTTGTCTATTATTGGTTATCAATTCTCTAAATTAACAGATCTCGAGGGGGACTTAACATCTCCTTTTCTAATACAGCCAGATTCAACCGGTAATCTTGCTTATGCTGGGATCATTCAGGATCGCAATGATGTGGATGTTTTTCAGTTAGACATACCTATATCAGGACGGCTCCAATTATCGGTTTATCCAACAACAAATAACTATTATGGAAGAGTTTATCAGAATTGGGGTAGCTCATTGAATATACAGATTCGTATTTTAGATTCTGCAGGTGCTACTATTTTATCAAACCAGGTGGTTAATAGGCTTCACGCAGAAGTAGATATGACGCTTTCATCAGGAAGTTATTTTATTGAAGTTGATGGGGTTAGTAGTGGTGATCCTTTAAGCTCTACACCAAGTGGATTTTCAGATTATGCAAGTATGGGAGCTTTTCATCTTCAAGGGAGCTTGCCAGCAGATGCGGATTCCGATGGAATGCCAGATAGTTGGGAGATTGCACAGTTTGGTTCAACAGATGCTTTGCCAGATATGGATGCTGATGGAGATGGGAGTAATAATTTAAACGAATATGTTGCAGGAACAGATCCATTAAATGCGGGCTCAGTTTTTTTCGTTGCTGATTTTGATATAACTTCTCTCAGTAGAATTATTTCCTGGGAATCATCAGAAGGAAGCCTTTATCGGATTTTAAATAGCTCTAACTTAGCTTTTGATGATTTTAGTCCAATTTCCTCTTTTCTACCCTATCCTATTAATCGATACACTGATTCTGTAGAGCGGACGGACGCACAGTTGTTTTACAAGATTGAGGTGAGTCGCCCTTAATGGAGATCAATTGACTCGACCGGGCAATCTTCAATCGATTCTAGAAATAGTTGACCATAAGGCTGTGTGTAGATTCGACTATCTAGGACAGTGATAGTACCGCTATCATCGGCGGAGCGAATAAGGCGTCCGACTCCTTGTCGGAATTTAAGAACGGCTTCAGGGAGTGCGTATTCCATGAAGGGGTTCCCTCCTCGCGCTTGGATAGCTTCGAAGCGGGCTTCAATAAGTGGGTGATCAGGAACAGCAAAGGGGAGGCGGGTGATGATCACGTGGCTAAGGGTTTCGCCTTGAACGTCGACGCCCATCCAGAAACGATCAAGACCAAAGAGAACGCCTGCGTGGTGCTCTCTGAATGATTCGAGCATTTGGCTGGGAGCGAGCCCGCTTCCTTGAACAAGAAAGCGGTATCCTTCGGTTTCAAATTCATGGCGGAGTTCGGTGGCGGCATGGCGCATAAAGCGAGTATTGGTGAAGAGAACAAAGGCGCGAGCTTGTGATTGATGAACGAGCTGGGCGATGGCTTTAGTTGCACGAGATTCATATTCTGGATTATTGGGTGGGGGAAATTCGGAGGGAAGTTGCACCTTCATTTGGCGACTGTAGTCAAAGGGAGACCCGACTTGTAGACTTGAACAAGCTTCACCTCCAATACGTTGGAGAAAGTATTTAAGTTCACCACCAACAACGAGGGTTGCGCTTGTCAGTATAACGCAGGGGGTAGGTTCAAAGAGAGCCTCTCGGAGAATGGGGCCAACATCGATTGGCGCGGACAGGAGAACAGGAAGGCGTCGGCGACCTTGGCGTTCAATCCAGTAAACATGACCGGGGAGGGTTTGTTTGAGGAAGGCTTCAAGGCTATCGCGTATTTCAAGGCCGCGGCTTCGTAGAGAGCGGAGCTCGGCTTGTGTATCTTCATTTTCGATGGAGTCAGCGAGTTGTTTGAGATGGTCGCATAGGTGGGCGAGTTTGGCGGGGCAGTCAGATTCAATAGTAAGCGGTTCGTGGATCCTTTTTTGTGTTACCTGGCTGTTGAGGTTTGTGTGCCTCTGAATGTGTTCAAAGAAGGCTTCGGCTGCCTGTCGGCCTTGTTCTACAAGAAGGCAACCATGCCCATCCTTTTGCGTGGCCAGAATGCCACGCTTTTTTTCGCTGTAGAGGCGACGCAGCCAATATTCAATTTGAGGCAGGGAACAGCGAATGCCGAGGTGGGAGGAGGCAGCAGCTTCCATTTGATGGGCTTCGTCAAAAACAACAGTTTCATAGTTGGGAAGCATGTTAGCACCTTCGGCACGGAGTGCCATTTCAGAGAAGAAGAGAGCGTGGTTCACGATGAGAATTCTGGCGTCTTGAAGTTCTTGTCTGGCTTGCATGTAGTGACAAGGCTTATAGAAGGGGCATCGTTTGCCAGTGCAATTGCCGTGTTCGGCACATACGGTGGACCAGACTTCGGGATCGGGCTGTTCTTCAAGTTCTTGAAGGGTGCCATCGCCGACGCGGTAATCATTAGCAGCTTGGGAAAGGGTTTCAAGTTGACGAGTTTTTTCTGAATCGAAGAGGTCTCCCCCTTTGCGGGCGCGTTGGAGGCGTAGTAAGCAGAGGTAGTTGGAACGTCCTTTAACTAGAACAGTTTTAAGCTTGGTGCCCAAAATGGTTTGAACGCTGGGAACATCTTTATGAAAAAGTTGTTCTTGAAGTGTAATGGTGTAGGTGGAGATAACGCATCGCGTATCGCGTTCTAGGGCGGTGAGAAGGGCGGGTACGAGATAGGCATAACTTTTACCTACACCAGTTCCGGCTTCTACGGCGAGGTGATGGGTTGCGGCGGCAGCATCGGCGACGGCGCGGGCCATTTTTTGTTGTTCGGGCCTGAGATCAAAAGGAAGTTTATGATTTTCACAATAAGTTTCAAGAAGACCGCTGGGTTCAAAAAAGCGGTCAGTTGTTTTGACAGCTTTGGAAGTGGTTTGCGGGTCTAATGAGATCATGAGGGGGGAAATTCTAGGCGTAAAGATACATGGTGAGAGGCAAGGGTTTCGATGACGCCTTGAACAGTTGCTTCATGGGCAATAAGGTCGGGCTTGCAGTCATGTTTGCATAGTGCTTCAGCGGTAGGATTGCCGATAACAATGCAGGAGGAGGTTTTTAAGGGCTCGGTTCCCCAGTGGCTGATAAAGGTTTCAACACCGGAGGCGCTGGCGAAAAAGAGGATGTCAGCTGAGGGAAGGGCGGGGTGATGAATGGGGTGGTTGTCGTAGATTACCGTGTCGGTTATATCTGCACCGGTTTGGCGTAGGGCTTCGGCTAGGGCGGTGCCGGCTTTGTCTGAGCGGAGGCGGAGTACATGATCATGGGGTTTGAGGATTTGGGAGGCGAGTTGGGCGAGAGCTTGAGCGCTAAAGTTTTTTTCGGGCTGGGCATCGACATGGATGCCGTGTTCGGCAAAGACGGCTGCAGTGCCGCGTCCGCAGGCCATAATGCGGGGGATGGATCGGTGATCAATGCATTGGGCCTTGATGATCTCGAGATAAGCACGGGCGGAAGATGGGGAGGAGATGACAACCCAATCGGTTTGAGCGTTATCAATAGGGCAGCCGATACGAGGAATTAGTTGTATGAGGGGAAAGGAAATCGGAACACCTCCATAGTCGCGCACGAGCTCGGTAGCGCGTTGTTGGAGTGCTTCGGAGCAGGTGAGTAGAATACGTTTCCCTTCGAGGGCTCCGTGTGTTTGTGAATATTGGTAGGTACTGTTTTCCCCGATCAGAATGAGTCCGGGTTTATTGGTACAACTTTCGCGTCCATGTTGCGGAAGATTGGAAAGGGTGGTTCGGATTATCTCTTGATCACGTGCGCCGGCATTATAGACAACTGCAACTGGGGTATTCGGATCCATCCCGTCGGAAAGAAGTTCAGCGGTGATGGGTTCCATGGCTTTGATAGCCATATAATAGAGAGTGGGAAGCGTGGCTTTGTGTGCGGTATTGCAAGGGGCGATTTTTCCAGCAGCAGCACGAGGGGTAATCGCCACAAACCCGCGAGAAAGATCGCGGCGGGTGAGCAGCATACCGGTACTGGTAGTAGCGGCTTGCAGTGCACTGATGCCAGGGATGACGTGGTAAGGTAGAGCGAGGGCTTCAAGAGCTTCGGTTTCTTCGGCTAGACGTCCAAAGATACCAGGGTCGCCTCCTTTAAGACGAACGATACGACGGCTTCGGCGTGCGTATTCGCATAGTAACTGTGTGATTTCGTATTGCTCTTTGGTATGCGCCCCGCAACGCTTGCCAACATCAATAGCTTCGGCATGCGGGGGCAAATGATCGAGAAGGCGTTGATCCATTAAGGAGTCGTATAGACATAGATCACATCGCTGAAGTGCACGAAGAGTTGCTACGGTACAGAGGTCTCTATGACCAACGCCCGCACCGGCGATGGTAACGGCAGGGGTGTAGAGTGTGCGGAGGGTTTGAAAGCGAGCATCTCCTTTGCGAAAGGTGATGGCTAAATAGCCTTGTCCTTCGGGGACGGGGAGTTCTTCAAGTGATATGAATTGATGAATGCGAGTGTGAAGTTGAAGGCGATTGAGTGCGGCTGCAGCCATAATAATGACATCAAAATCACCTTGATCAAGCTGTTCCAGTCGCTCTTCGATATTGCCACGAATTGGTCTCTGGATAGCATGGGGGAAATGCTCAGTTGCATACACTGCACGACGATCTGAGCTAATGCCAAAGACAGCATTTGAAGGAAGGTCTTCAAGTGTTTGGCTGGCGCGTAAGACAAGAGTATCACGGGGTTCTTCGCGTTGAGGGAGCCAGAACCAGTCGATTTCAGAAGATAATGGGGCGGGAAGATCTTTGGCGCTGTGTAAGGCGCAGTCGATAGTTCCATCTAATAAAGCGTCATCGATTTCATGGGTGAAAAAGTTGGCTGGACTTTGGCGGAGGTCGGTGGAACGATCTCGGTCGCCGGTGGTTGATATTGAGTGGATCTCGAACCGGTGGGGTTCAATCTGAAGTTCAATTTGATCTAAGGCAACCCGTGCTTGTGCAACTGCGAGATTACTCGGACGGGTTCCAACCTTGAAAGTTATGGGTGATCTTTTCATAGATATGCATATGCTTAGCGGTGATTTTACGGCTACTGGAAAGAAAGTCATAAAAGTGGCAAAGCCCTTGTCGGTTCCAGTTCTTAATTCCATCGAGATCGAGGACTTGAATATCGGCAGAGATGGTTTGTAGATCTGGGTCTATGGTGCGGGGCATGCCAAGATCGACAACATGGGTGCTGTTCTCTTGATCGAAGAACGGGGCGTGAGCAGTGGTGAGAATATAGCCGTTCGAGGTGGCAGCGCTGACGATAAGATTTATTTCGCCGAGACGGTTTTTAATTTCATTAAAACCGATGAGCTCGACTTGATCTTGCCATTCGGGTTTAATGAGGGGGCGATTACGATGATAACACCAGATAGTTTTTTTGTATGAACGGGCGCTCTCTTCAACAAGGCTTTTCCCGAGGATTCCGGTTCCGATAATCATAATAGTGTCTCGGCTTTCGATTTTGGCGCCAAGATAGCGAAGGGCCAGCGCTTCAATCTGTTCGGTATCGAGTTTTGAGCTGGTTTCATTCTTAATTTCTTTGGAGATAAAAAGAGCGGAGGAGATCCATTCTTGAAGCATGTTGCCTGCCCATTTTCGGGTCTTGGCGGTTTCTAAAGAATCTTTAATTTGCGCGGTGATGTGGTTCTCTCCGGGGGTTTGTGAGAGCATTCCGGAAGTTACCAAGCAGAGGTGCTCAAAAGCTTTCTCGCCTGTCTTAATGTAATATTTATTTTCTTTGATTGATGAGAAGCCCATGCTGTGAGGAAGAATGCCATTTTCGGAGGTTTCAGAGGTGACAACGGCAATAATCTCAACTCGGTTGCAGGTGTTGAGAAGCAGGAATTCATGAATGCCCCAGAGTTGCATCATCATAAACCCTGCTCGTTCGTAGCGATCTCCGGTTAGGTGAAAAGGTTCGCGTTCTTCCACGGAGAGGTGATGGTGATCGGTACCTACAATGATGAGGTTTGCAGCGCCAAGCATTTCAAGATGGCGTCCTAAGCTATTTTTCACAAGTTTGGATTGACGGCAGTTGGTACCTCCTGAGGAGATGGAGACCATGAGTTGATTGTGACGTGTTATGGCGGGAGTGGTGAAATCACCATCTGACCAGTTGCCATCGACGCAGCAGCAGAGGATGTTTTCTTCACGGCAGGCATTGAGAATGGCGCGGTTTGCGCCGCGGCTATTTGTAGCGGCGTAGACGATGGTAGCATCGGTAGTGTCGGTGGTTTCAAATTCTCGCGGTTCATAAGTAACAAGGTTGAGCTCCACAAGTCGTATAAACTCATCGGTTAATTCGGGGCTGATAACATGGACGATTGCTTGCGCTTCCAGAAGAAGCTCGGTTTTATGAAAAGCTACCTTCCCACCGCCGATTACAAGACATCGACGCCCTTCTAGGAAAAGGTTGATATGCATGCCGGTATGGGTCTTCTGTATATTCATCGGTTTATCGTAATCAGTAGAACAAAGCCATGATTCGTTGGCGATGCATTCTACCTTCTTTTTTATTTCGGATTCATCGCGCGT
>DOEU01000130.1 GCA_003532555.1 Verrucomicrobiota bacterium
ATTCACTTCGATAGTGGATTCGATCACTTGAGCGAATGAAATACGTTCATTTAGCATACTAAGAAGTCGTTCTATCTCACTCGTTGATAGTGCAGAAGGAGTGCCTCCTCCAATAAAGAGCGTATCTGGCGTAAATGAATCAGGTAGAGATTCTAATTCCCGATCTAATGCAGCAAGAAATCGATCCGCTCCGTTCCATTGCTTTGGTGTTACTTTATAAAAATCACAATATCGGCATCGTGAAATACATAAAGGAATATGAATATAAAGACCCTTCACCCTTTTCTACCTTTTAATGAACGATACGTAGCTATCAAAAGAAGAATCATGCCTATCGCATAGAAAGGTAAAAACCAATGACTACTCGCTCTGAAAAGTTCATCTGATGAGAGCACCCCAGCCTCCTTTTGTTGTAAGCCATTTAAAAAGAAAGCATAAAGTAAACCAACACCACCATAACTTAAATTGAGAGCTAATCCTTTAAAACTTAATACCGTAGCTCGCATGTCGGAAGAAGTTTGTCGGTTGAGATAATCCGAAAGCAAAAACGAAACGAGTAGAAAAGCAACATTAAGGAATAACATAAAAAAAAGACCCGTAAACGGAATGAACCGTTGAATGCCGAAAAAAGCTACGATGCCTAACACGGTAATCCATAGCCATATCTTCGTTAGATGAATTCGCTCAACCAAGCATCGCACCAAGGGAGAAAGTCCAATATTAATCAGACCCATGACCGAGCCGATAATGCCAAAAGCGAATTCAGGATAATGGATTAATCTATAATATTCTGAGGATAAGGTAATAAACATGCGGCAGACTCCATCCGCAAAAGCTCCTAAAAGAATAATCGCTAAAGCAAAGGGCGTTTGAAGAATCCAGCGCCCTGCTCGCAGGGTTTGCTTTAAGGAGTCTTTGATTGGATTTTTATTCTGCATGTTGTTTTGGGTGTGCACATCGATCATTCCACTACACACAAAAAAGCATGATATTCCGCTAAGGAGAGTAAGATATAGAGGCATTCGCAAAGCAATTGCTGCATCTATCTTCATCTCTAATCCCAACAAACCGAGTAATTTATGCTGAAGTTGTGTATCGTATACAACGCCGCCTGTTACCATCGCCCCAACAAAAGCGAGAGATTTCCATCGTGTCATTAAATCCAACACCCGAGTCCAGCGATCTTCAATACCCGCTTTTTTTAAACTGTCATAAACAAGCGCTTCATCGGCTCCGCTAGCTGCCGCTTCAGCGAGCCCACTTAAGACTCGATTGATCAAAAGCCATAAAAACAATCGATCTGGATCGCCTTGTGGTGCAAAAGCCCAAACAGCTAATTCAAGCACCATCAAGGCCGCCGTTGCATTCATTAGTTTTTTCCGACCCATCAGATCAGACAAGGCACCTGAAGGTACTTCGGCTAAGATAATAGTGAGAGCCCAAATGGCGTTAAGTATCGCAAATTGATCCAAAGAAAGCCCAAAATCTAAAAAAATTATCGCAAATACTGGATAATAAAATCGTGCATTGAAAAGAGCACGAAACGCAATAAATCGTCGAATATTCTTTTCCGCAATATGAAGAGCATCTTTCATCGAAACACCTTCTTGTGTAAACTGATCAGCAGCACAAATGCGCCCGTTCCCAAAAACAGTAAACCCCCAGGATGCACACCAAATCCGATCGGGATAAAACCACAAAAAAGTGCCATGCCTGATGCCAGAAGGGCATAAGGTAATTGGGTCTTAACATGTTCGAAAGGCTCAATACCGCACGAAATTGATGCCACGATTGTGGTATCGCTAAACGGCGAGCAATGATCTCCAAATACCGCCCCGCTAAAAACGGCTGCAATCACCGGACTAATATAAAGATCATAGGCTATATCATCAAATCCAAGAACAATAGGAACGGCTAAAGGCATCAACAACCCCATTGTTCCCCATGAAGTACCGGTTGAGAAAGAAAGAATAGCACCCGTTATGAAAATGAGTGCAGGAAACCAACTTATATCTATTTTTTGCGATAAAAGTTCACTAAGCAAGACGTGGGCTTCTAGTGATTTCAAAATGCCACTCAGAAGCCACGCACTAAACAGAATGGCAATTGGACCACAGATTTTTCTCATTCCCTTTCCAATTACATGATGCACCTGTTCTTGCTGTTGACGAATCGGTTTATTATTCATCAAACATGCTACGATTAGTGAAATAATCGCAGACATAACCAAAACGCGAGCTGTATTCGCTTCACCTATGGAAATCGACAGCTGTTCGAGAGACGTCGGCCAATAAAGTTTTTCAGAACCACTTATATATAATCCAATGAATAGCGATAAAATTAGAACGAGTATTGGCACCCACACCGCTCGAAATAATGTATTTGGCGGGAATGAAACGATCGGAACCCCGCCCCCCTTTGATGAACGGTTGTTCACTAAGCGCATGGGACCGACGTTCCATTGAGTAAGCAACGTTAAACCCAAAAGAATAAGTGTAAACCAACAATAGAAATTATAAGGAATTGAATAAATAAAAAGAGAGAACGCTGATGTCTGCATCTCAACGTGAGCTAAAGTAAATCCTTCTTGGATCATAGCTAATTGGTAAGCGATCCAGGTTGAGACCAAAGCAATGCAAGCCACAGAAGAACTCGTTGAATCAACGATATATGCCATTTTCTCTCTCGGAACACCGTTTTTCTCAGCAACTCCTGCTAACGATTTTCCTACAATCATACTATTCGCTAGTCCATCGAAAAAACAAATCATACCGAGTCCAAACGCACACCATTGCATCGACATAGGAGCCTTCTCAGCTCTCTTAACGACTCGATTAATTAAAGCATTAAAGCCCCCACCTCGTTCTAAGAGTTCCGCAAAACCTCCAAGCATAAGTGTGAATAATATAATTGAGAGATTCCATCGATTAGCTATCAACGAAAAGAGATGGTCAATAAACAAGAGTTCAAAAAAATGAATAAATCCAGAGGAGAGCATGGACGCTCCAATAACGCTTCCAAGTAATAATCCTGGTAATATTTTTTTGGAGATAAAAATAACAATCAATGCAGCTGCTGAAGGCCACAGAGAAAGCCAATTTTTTGAAGAAGCATCAAGACCAAAACTGATGCATAACAAACAAATTATGAGCAACCCCGATACACGATTCAAGAAACTACCTCATTATCTTGATGTGCTTTTAAAGGATCGGGGTAGCGATATATTTTTCCTTCATGATTTTCAAAAAGTAAATCATCCCCCTCTCTCTTCAGTTGACTAGAATGAATAATCGGAACTTTTCCACCTCCTCCCGGAGCATCAATTACATATTGCGGAACCGCCAACCCCGAAATGTTCCCATGCAATGATCGGATTAATTCAATTCCCTTTTTCACGCTTGTTCTAAAATGGGCAGAACCTTTAACGGGATCGCACTGAAGTAGATAATAAGGCTTCACATCCACTTGAATCAGTCCGTAAAATAATTGAGTCAGTGCTGCTGAAGAATCATTAATATCTTTTAATAATACAGTTTGGCTAATCATCGATACCCCATGCTCACTTAACAGATTACAGGCGAAACGAGTTTCTTCAGTTAATTCGGCTTCATGAATAAAATGTAGACTTAGCCAAACCCGATATCGCCGCAACAGCTTTGCGAGCGCTGGTGTAATTCTCATAGGAAGTACCGCGGGAACTTTTGAACCAATTCTTATTATATTAACATGTGATATACCCCTCAATCGAATTAAAATATCCTCTAGAGCAGCATCGCTTAGGGTGAGCGGATCACCACCTGATATCAGAACATCTCGAATTTCTGAATGTTGCTCAATATACTTGTAAGTCTCTTCATACGTAGAGCGATATTCTTGTGGTTTTCCCACCATACGTGACCGAGTGCAATAGCGGCAATAGGTAGAACAGAATGGGGTCGCAAGAAAGAGTACTTTATCAGGATAAGTATGAATCAAATGGGGTGTAGCACGATGATTCTCCTCACCCAACGGATCTGTCCACTCTCCGGGATTCAATCTACACTCCGTTTCTTGAGGTATGATGGTCTTTCGAAGAGCAGGATGTTCCACATGTTGACTGTAGTAAGGAGTTATGCCGATCGAGAAGGAAGCCCCCTGTTCCATTGCATAGGATTCCGACATCGTGAGTCTCGTTATCTCCTTAATTTGAGAAAAATCAGATAATCGGTTAGCTATCTGCCACTTCCAATCGGTCCACATTGTCTCATCGATAGGCTTTTCCAAATAGGTTCTATGTTTTTTCACAATGTAATCTCTCTCGCAGTTGACATCAATTAAAGGAACGGCATTATAGACAGATGTCTGTAGATAAAAAAGAGATAGAAACGCAAATTGATGCGGTAAAGAAAACGATGAATGCGATCCTTGCAGAGAGCAACCTTGCTCGTTTCATATCAACAAATAAAAATGTACTTGGAAGCGGCAAGATGCTCCGATCTCGACTGATACAACATTTGGGTCTTACGGGCGAATCATCGCCCTCTCTACTTGTTCGTGCTGGAGCAGCGGTTGATATTATTCATGCCGCTAGTTTGGTGCATGATGATGTAATCGATGGAGGCATTATTCGACGAGGGGCCCCAACCTTTTGGAAAAAACATGGTACTAATGGCGCTATCCTGTTCGGCGACCTTATGATGTTTCGTGCGCTATCTCTCTTAGTAGATGGAGATAGACCCGATCTGTTGAAAGAACTCATAGATATGACAGGTGAGGTCTGTCGATCTGAAGCTGAACAAGAATTAATTCTTCGCGGCAACCTCGGAACATGGTCAGAATGTGAACAAATCGCCCGCTTCAAGACGGGCTCTCTTTTTGCCTTTGCTGCTGTGGCAGGTGGAAGTGGTAATTTAACTGAAGCGAATGCGCTTCGAGAAGCAGGATTTATTTTAGGTACCGTATATCAATTAGCGGATGATATTCTGGATGCGTCTGGAAATGAAGAAATTTCAGGAAAAACCCTCGGACGTGATACACAACGAGGCAAAACAACTGCTGTCACAGCTACTATAGGGGCCCCAACAGACCCAGTAAGATATCTATTCTCACTTTTAAAAGAGGCTTCCGAATTGCTTAAACCATGGGATCATCTTCAAGTTGCTTGGGACGGATATATTGAATCAGAGTTTCAGCCTATTATTTCTAAATTCGTCAATGCATAGATATAGAACATGATCGCGTTAGATCCGCGCTACTCATTTGTTTATTTTTTCAACATAAAACCCTTTAAACGATAGATATGAATCGGTATAAATTTACCTATTAGGCGATTCTGCTGTTCTAAAGGAGTACAAAATTGGCAACATACAAAATAAGTAAAGGCTTTGATGTTAAGGTTTTAGGACAACCAGAACCCATCATTCAAGAACTTGGTGGACAAACACGTTTTGCAGTATATCCGAGCGAGTTCGAGGGCATAAAACCACGTATTCAAGTTAGAGTAGGCGATAAAGTGAAACGGGGCCAAGTACTATTTTTTAACAAACGAATGGATCGAACTCTATTTCGATCTCCTTGTTGCGGTACGATTTCAGCAATTAATTTAGGAGCTCGCCGTTTTCCCTTAGAAATCTTGATTGATGCCGATGTTAATGAAGAATCGGAAACATTTAAGAGCTATACAAGTGAATCGATTCTGCAAGCCACACGAGAAGAGCTAACCACATATCTTTTAGATAGTGGCATGTGGCCACTCATCAAACAAAGACCGTTTAATAAAATTGCCGACCCAGATAGAACTCCAAAAGCGGTATTCATCAACGCGGGTAATACGGCCCCTTTTCAGGCTGACTTTAGTATTATTCTCAAGGGCGATGAAGATGCATTCCAAGCGGGTGTAAATGCACTTAGCCGGTTAACAGAGGGTCAGGTTCACCTGTGTACATCCGTAGGCATTGAACTGCCTACTTTCGATCATGTTGAAACACATATATTTGCAGGCAAATACCCATCCGGGAACACAAGCGTACATATTAACCGCATCTCGCCAATCTTACCCAATGATACGGTGTATACAATTGCTGCACAGAATGTGATTTTACTAGGCAAATTGCTTATTACTGGTGAATTACCTCGAACTAAAGTCGTTGCACTTGCAGGTCCTGCGGTGAAGGAATCGGCACGTAAATACTATCGCGTTCCATTTGGAGCCTCGCTAGATAGAGCTCTAGCTGATAACCTTGAAGGAGAAGAAATTCGGCTGATTAATGGAAATATCATGTGGGGCGATCAAGTAAAGCTCGATACTTGTGCACATTTCTATGGTTCAGAATACTTTGCTATCGAAGAAGATCGCTCACGACATCTTCTTGGCTGGACGATGCCAGGCTTATGCCAATACAGCTCCCATCGTGTAAATTTATCCACTCTACTTGGCATGACCCACAAATGGAAATTAGGAACCAGCCTTCATGGGTCACATCGAGCGATGGTGGTAACAGGTTGGATGGATAAACATCAACCACTCAACATTATGACTGATTTCTTGGTTCGAGCAGCAATCGCGCACGATACGGACGAAATGGTTCAGCTTGGCATTCTTGAAACCGATCCAGAAGATTTTGCCATTGCTTCATTTGTCGATCCACATAAGACGGATGTTTGTTCAATTATTAAACAAGGTTTAGCTGAAATTGAGGAGGAAGGCATCTAATGAAGTTCCTGTTTGATCTGCAAGATAAATATCTCGCACCCCTTTTTGAAAAGGGTGGAAAGTTTGAAAAATTATATCCGCTTTTTGAAGCAGGCGATACGTTTGCTCGAACACCAGGTGATGTAACCAAAGGGGCACCTCATGTACGTGATTCCATTGATCAGAAACGATTAATGATTTTTGTTATTTATGCTCTAACGCCATGCATCTTGTTTGGTATTTGGAATGCTGGGCATCAATTCAATGTCCACAACAATGTTGAAGAAGCTACTTTTTTAATGGATATGATTCGAGGCTCCTTGATGGTGCTCCCCATTATTTTCACCTCATATTTAGTAGGTGGCATCTGTGAGGTAACATTCGCATTAATTCGGAAACATGAGATCAACGAAGGCTTTTTGGTAAGTGGCATGTTATTCCCGCTTACCCTCGCCCCAACCACACCGCTCTGGCAAGTCGCATTGGGCATTGCATTCGGTATCATCATCGGAAAAGAGATCTTTGGAGGTGTTGGCTACAATGTTTTGAATCCCGCTTTAACGGGTCGTGCCTTTCTCTTCTTTGCATATCCAGCACAAATTTCGGGTGATCAAGTATGGGTAGGATCCGCCAGTAAGGCTCCTCTTGTGAACCAGATTATGGGCTATACACCGACTACAACAGATGGAGTAACCATGGCAACTCCATTGGGAGTAGCGGCTTCTTCAGAAGGCGTCTCTGCTCAAGCAGCTCTTGCTGATGCAGGGTACTCTCTATCAAATATGGTTTCTGGAGTCATTCCCGGAAGTATTGGATCCACCTCTGTCATAGCGATTTTGCTCGGACTCGGTTATCTCATGATTACTGGTGTTGCATCATCTCGGATAATCTTTAGTGGGATTGCAGGAGCGGCAGCCATGGGTGCACTCTTCAATCTATTACCCTTAGATAATTCTTTTGCAGCGCTTCCTTTTTACTATCACATCGTTATGGGTGGCTTCTTATTTGGGATCGTTTTTATGGCAACTGATCCGGTATCTGCCGCGGCCAGTAATCGCGGTAAACTTATTTATGGTTTCCTGATTGGGGTGCTAACCGTGATTATTCGAGTTGCAAACCCCGCCTATCCGGAAGGCATTATGCTAGCCATTTTATTCATGAATGTAATGGCACCTATGATTGATCATTATGTTGTGCAGGGACATATTAAACAGCGGACTAAACTTGCGAGGGCCTTAAACCATGCGTGAAGAGAGTAAAACAATTGTATTTGCACTGGGCGTTTGTTTGATCTGCAGCATCTTACTTTCAGGATTAGCTGCCGGATTAAAAAGCATTCAAACTGCTAATCAGGAATTCGATGTAAAACGAAACATCGTGAAAGCCTTTGGTATCGATATCAGCACTCTAACACGTGACCAAATTGAAGATACCTATCAAGTACACATCGAAGAAGAGATTGTCTCGGCTCCATCGGGTGAGATGCCAATCTACATGTGGAAAGAGTCTGATGGAACAAGCCCTTCAAAATATGCCTTCCCCATATCTGGGAAAGGTCTATGGAGTATGATGTATGGATATCTTTCGGTTGAATCTGACCTTGAAACCGTTGCTGGTATTAGCTTTTACAAACATGGAGAGACCCCAGGTTTGGGTGCTGAAATCGAAAAACCTTGGTTTCTAACTCAGTTCACTGGAAAGAAACTTTATGAAAACGGTGCACCCACAGACTTTCGTGTGCTGAAACCGGGTGCCGAGTTAGATGAATCATCCGTTGATGGAATTTCGGGTTCCACCATGACGTCTAAAGGCGTACAAGCACTCATCCAACGAGATGCAGCCGCTTACGCAAATTACTTTAACAAAATCAGAGGGGGTTAAAGATGGCATCCGCTAAAAAACTAGTCACCGATCCATTTTCGGATAACAACCCAATCACGGTACAAGCACTCGGGGTTTGTTCAGCGCTGGCGGTCACCGTGAGTCTTCAACCGGCGATTGTTATGACATTGGCACTCACATTTGTTGTCACGGCATCAAATTTAATTATTTCACTCTTACGAAAAGTTATTCCAGGCGGGATTCGAATGATTGTCGAAATGGCTGTAATTGCCTCACTGGTAATCGTGACAGATCAACTTTTGAAAGCTTACCTCTTTGATGTCAGTAAGCAGTTAAGCGTTTTTGTTGGCTTGATCATTACCAACTGTATCGTCATGGGGCGTGCTGAAGCATTTGCCCTCCAGAATCCACCTAAAGCGTCTTTATTAGACGGATTAGGTAACGGAGTAGGATATGGAATTATTCTTATTTCAGTTGCTGCTGTACGTGAATTTTTTGGATTCGGTACACTGTACGGTTTCAAAATTCTACCGGAAGCATATATGGGTAATGGATTAGCCCTGCTGGCTCCGGGCGCTTTCATTGTGTTAGGCCTGCTGATCTGGATTCAGCGTAGTTTTAACAAGTTTGTTGAGGAGTAAATCGATGGAGTATTTAAACTTAGCTATTAAAGCGATTTTCATTGAAAATATTCTCTTAGCCTATTTCTTAGGGATGTGTTCATTCTTGGCCTGTTCAAAGAAAGTTGATACGGCAACGGGGTTGGGCTTAGCGGTTATTTTTGTATTAACAATTACCGTTCCGACCAACTGGGCAATTAATAACTTTCTACTAAAGCCCGGTGCGCTTTCGTGGATTAATCCTAGTTTTGCAAGCGTAGACTTAAGCTTTCTAAGCTTAATCTGCTTTATTGCTACGATTGCATCCATGGTGCAGCTTGTGGAAATGGTATTGGATAAGTTCTTCCCACCGCTCTACCATGCCCTAGGTATTTTCCTACCCTTGATTACTGTGAACTGTTCAATCCTCGGTGGATCGCTCTTTATGGTCGAACGAGACTACTCTGTTGTCGAGTCCACCGTTTATGGATTCAGTTCTGGAATTGGTTGGTTGTTGGCTATTGTGAGCATGGCGGCTATTCGTAAAAAACTACGTTATTCGCATTTACCAGATGGATTAAAAGGATTGGGTATTACGATGGTTATGACGGGTCTAATGGCAATGGCATTTATGTGTTTCTCAGGAATAGATCTTTAATGTAATGAATGGTGGTTATACAACGAACTAATTTAGCGAACTAACAACGGGACATAATTATGGAAAGTACAAGTTATATCATCACCAGCGTAGTTGTCTTCACGGTCGTGATCATGGCATTGGTAACGATATTAATGGCAGCTGCGAAAAAGCTCGTTCCTCAGGGATTTGCGAAGCTCTCTATCAACGAAGGTTCCCGGGAGATTGATGTCAAACCAGGCACA
>DOEU01000133.1:0-1677 GCA_003532555.1 Verrucomicrobiota bacterium
GGAACGGCTTTCGGATTGGCTGGTGAAGGCGTGGCTTCGGCTAAAAGTATGCGTGAAGCTATTCGATTAGCGGTTTATTTAGCGGATAGGAAAAATCCATGGATCTGAATCCGCAGCTGACGAGTCCAACGGAAGTACGTGCTTTACTTAATCAATTAGGTCATCGTCCGAATAGAGGTTTGGGGCAAAACTATCTTATTGATGCGAATATCTTGGATGGAATTGTTCAGTTAGCTGCATTGGAGTCGACGGATTGCGTGTTGGAAATTGGACCGGGTCTTGGGGCGCTAACGGAACGGATATTGGCGCAGACCGTGAATTTTAGATGTATTGAAAAAGATCCTAAGATGGCGGGGTATTTGCGCAAACATTTTTCGGGGTTGGAGGTGATGGAGGCGGATGCAATGGATGTGAACCTGAATGCAATTTTTGCGTTGGGTGTGAATAAAGTGGTAGCTAATTTACCATATTCGGTGGCAAGTCGGTTAATGGTTGAAATCGCGGAGGGCTCGAATCGACCGGAGCGAATGTGTTTAACGATTCAAAAAGAGGTAGCCGATCGATTGACCGCCAAACCGGGGGATCGAGCGTATGGTGTCTTAAGTGTTTTAACTGGATTTTTTTATGAGAGTCGTTTGGCAAAGAAAGTAAGTCCAACTTGTTTTTTGCCTCCTCCGAAGGTTTGGTCAGCGGTGGTTCAGATGGATCGCCGGTCGGAGGTATGGGTCGAGGAAGATGAATACCCGATAGTAAAAAGATTGGTGAAGTATTGCTTTTCGCAACGGCGTAAACAGATTGCAACGAGCTTAAAAAATTTGGGGATACAGTCGGTTAGAGCGTTGCTTTCAGAGTTGGAGATATCACCTAAAGAACGACCGGAACAGTTGGAATCGCAGCATTGGGTTGCGATGGCAAGATGGCTTCAGTCACGTGAAGCGTGACGGGGCTTTCGGCGCAAACCATTTTTCAGGGCGAGCTTCCAAACGACCCAAAGGGCTTCATAAATAATATTTCCACTCATTTTTGATTGTCCGACTTGGCGGTCTTCAAAAACGATTGGAATTTCGCCGACTTGATACCCGCGCATCCATGCATTATGCGTCATTTCAATCTGAAATCCGTATCCGTTGGCTTGGATATTTTCAAGTTGATAGGAGGCGAGTAGTATGCGGTGGAAGCATTTGAAACCTCCGGTGGGGTCAGTAAATGGCATGCCGGTTATGAGTTGCACATACACACCTGCTCCACGGCTGAGCATGAGGCGGGAAAGGGGCCAGTTCATAATTCGAATGCCTCCAATATAGCGGGATCCAAGAACGAGATGGTAGCCTTCTTTCATTTTGGATCTAAAGTTAGGAATCTCATTGGGATTGTGAGAAAAGTCGCAGTCCATTTCCATGATATATTCGTAGTCATGTTCTAGTGCCCATTGAAATCCGGCAATGTAGGCGCGTCCGAGGCCTTCTTTTAAGGTTCGGTTTAAGACGTGAATGCGGGGTTCTATGGCTTGAAGTTGGTCGGCTTTATTTCCTGTTCCATCGGGTGAATTATCATCGACGATTAATATATCAACGTCTTCAGAGGCTTCTAATACGGCTTGCGTTAGAGGCTCAATGTTCTCAATCTCATTGTAGGTTGGTATAATGACTAATGTATCACGCATAGTTTTAATGTAGG
>DOEU01000133.1:2068-2853 GCA_003532555.1 Verrucomicrobiota bacterium
CTCTGAAATGGCAATGATGTTTAAGCTTAAAATCGGTGTGGTTGGAAAAAGTCGCTGGATGGCTTCCGCATAGAGGTGGAGTTGTTCGCGATAGCGTTCTTGCAGTTCTGAGTGAGTGGCTTGGCTAAATTTATAATCGTATAGCTGAATACCTTCGGTGGTAAGGACGACAAGGTCGATGGTTCCATCAATAAGGTGGACTCCTTTTTGCATGAGAAAGGGATATTCGGGTAGGAGTTGCTCGGCAGATTGCGTTGCTATTTTCATATATTCAACTGTGGTGGAGAATGTAGATGAAAGATGATTTATTTCGGCGGAGGAAAGGTTATAGCGATGCGATAGGGTGCTGATGCGTTCGGGGAAGTTTATATTCCAGTTGTGGTGTGCTGCTTCTTCAAGTAGGGCGTGACCACAGGTGCCCATTCGAGTGTTTGTTTGAATAGAACGGGAGGGGTTTGGTTGAGGGTGGAGATCGGAAGGATCTTTTTTTGTTAAGGCGGTGGCCGTGGTGCGCTTAAATTGAGTTTGAATCTTTGGCGGGCAGATGGCAGTGGTGGCTTGGAATAATTTTAGAGCCGAGGGAGTTGCGTGCAAATGAGTGTGGTCGATGGTTGTATGTGGAATAGCTGAGAATCGGTGAATTTTGATCGATTGATCAAGCAAGGGTTCAATATAGGAATGCCAGGAGTTGGCATGGGGCTTGGTGCTAACAGGCGAGGAGAGAATGAGTAGATCGCGTGCGCGGGTGAGAGCCACATAGAAGAGATGATCGGATTCTTGATTTC
>DOEU01000086.1 GCA_003532555.1 Verrucomicrobiota bacterium
TAGAAAAAACGGATTATCAACCAATTAAAAACCCGAGGCAGGAATGATGAGATATTTACTTATATTATGTGGCACCGCTCTACTATTTTCTTTAACCGCTTGTGATTCTCGCAGCCTGACTGCGGAAGAGCGTGAAGAACGAATTGATGGTGTTGTTGAGGCACGTGAACTTATGGAAGCGGGCAGATATCAAGAGGCTGAGCTTGCCTATAAACAAGCGTTGGACGAGAATCCCTTGATCGCCCGTCCTCATCTTGATTTAGCAACGATCTATCAGCAACATATTATTAATCATATCCATTCTATTTATCATTACGATCGTTATTTAGAGCTTCGACCTGAAACTCAAAAAAGAGCCTTCATTCAAGAGCAGCGTTTAAAAGTTGCACGAATGCTTGCCCAAGCTTTTTTGAATAATACACCGGAAGTGAAAAGACTCATGGATAAGAATGCTCAATTACAAGCAGAAATAGCTCGTCTTAAAAAGGTATCTCCTCCTGTTGCTCTTGCATTAGATAGTAATAGAGAAGAGATGGAGCCGGATCAAAAAAACGAAAATAAATATACCATCTATCATGTACGATCGGGCGACACATTATCGCGAATTGCAAAACGGTTCTATAATGATCCATCGCGATGGGAGCAGATTTATCAAGCAAATCTGGATTCCTTGCAATCCCCTTCCGGTATTCGAGTGGGTCAGACGTTGGTGATTCCAAAATGATATTAATCTACAGGAAAAACGTTTATAGATAATAGAGCGATCAAAATAACTACCTTTGAATCAGTAAGGGATTCTTATGAATAAATCATATATTAACTTTCTAGCCGTTGTTTTTTTATCTATGACTTTTGCTTCAACTGCCTCAGATCAGCCAAATGTGATTTTGGTTATGACTGATGATCAAGGTTATGGTGATCTTGGATGTAATGGAAATGCAGCCATTAAAACACCACATCTCGACCGTCTTAGTACACAAGGTATTCAACTCGATAATTTCCATGTAGACCCGACTTGTGCTCCGACGCGAGCAGCTCTTATGACGGGTCGATACTCGGCACGGTGTGGGGTTTGGCATACGGTTCAAGGTAGAAATATGCTGCGAACTCGTGAAATCACAATGGCAGATGTTTTCATGCAAAATAACTATCGTACAGGAATTTTTGGAAAATGGCATTTGGGCGATAATTATCCATACCGACCTGAAGATCGAGGATTTCAATATTGCGTATATCATAAAGCAGGTGGCATTGGTCAAGCGCCGGACTATTGGGGAAATGATTACTTTGATGACCACTATATGAAAAATGGAACTCTTCACTTTCTTGAAGGGTTTTGTACGGATGTTTGGTTCGAAGAGAGTATAAAATTTATAAAAGAGAGCGTTCAGAACGATACGCCATTTTTTGCCTATATTACGCCAAATGCCCCCCACTCTCCTTTTTACTGCCCCGAAGAGTATACTAGTCCCTACGAAGATAATCCGAACGTATCTCGTCCAGAGTTTTATGGAATGGTTAGCAATATTGATGAAAATATAGGGCGGTTGATGTCGCTCTTGGATGAGCTGAGTATTGCTGATAACACAATTTTAATCTTCACAACAGATAATGGAACAGCAGGCGGAATTTATGAGGGAAGAGGTTTTAGGGCGGGAATGCGTGGCAGTAAAAATTCTGCTTATGAAGGCGGGCATCGTGTACCCTGTTTTATGCGTTGGCCAGACGGTAAATTCGAACAAGGTAAAAAAATATATGAACTCACGGCACATCTTGACCTTTTACCAACTCTGATTGATCTATGTTCTTTAAAAGCACCGGATATTTCTTTTGATGGGCAAAATATTAAAGATCTTTTATATTCATCTGATGAAAAATGGTTAAATCGAACCTTAATTGTTGAATCACAACGCGTTAAACATCCAGTAAAATGGCGTAAATGTGCGGTCATGACGGATCGTTGGCGATTAATAGATGGTAAAGAACTCTATGATCTTAAGGTCGATCCTGCTCAAGAAGAAGATATCGCTATAAATTATCCAGACATTGTAAAAAAACTTCGAAACGAATACTCAGATTTTTGGAAAGAGGTATCAAAAGAGCATGGAATTACCAGTCATATCGTGATCGGTAATGAGCAAGCTCCTCTTGTTTCACTCTCCTCACATGATTGGTTAGTTGATGCACTTCCCCCTTGGAATCAAATACATATCGTAAAAGGAGAAAAAGCGAACGTCTCATATTGGGCTCTCGAGGTAGAACAAGCGGGAGACTATGAAATATCTCTTCGCCGGTGGCCGGTAGAGGCTGATAAACCAATTAATAATGGAACATATGGAAAGGCATTTTCATACCATAGTGCCAAATTACAAATCGGTGATATCGAAATGATATCAGTCATTCCTCCGGGAGCTAAGGAAGTCACCTTCAAAGTTACCCTTCCAAATGGCTTACTGAAGCTTTCACCTGTTTTTATTTCGGATGAGATAGAGTCGACGCCTTATTATGCGTATATAACGCATCAACCAAAAGCGGGCTGGCAAACTCCGAAAGGGATGAATATACCGATTTATGATCCATCCAGAGGCCGAGTGCCCCCACAACTCGAAAAACCCGCGCTTTAAAGTCCTCACATATTCAGGCGTATTTTCTATTTCATAAACAACTCTTTTGAAGAAAGAAAGAACCGCTGAGAATGTAGACTTGCATCCCTTTAAACGGAGAGTAACATTCGATTATTAGTATTTTTTAAAGATCAAATCGGAACGGAAAAATGTCACATTTTAAAGAAAATATAACCGCCAAATTATTAGCAGAACGTTCTCTATTTCACCTTAAGTATAGCCGAGGAAAAGAGCTAAAAAGTGCTACGATACTTGATAAAATGCTCTGTTTTTCTCATGCCATTCGTGACATGGCAGTTGATGGTTTTATGGCAACTCAGAGCACATATCTTGCCAATGATTCTAGAAGAGTTAACTACCTTTCAATGGAATTTCTAATTGGCAAAATGTTGGAAAATAATGTCTATGCTCTTGGTGTTGAATCCCTTGCCGATGAGGCATTGAAATCTCTGAATACCACCTTTAAAGAGATCCTTGAGCTTGATGTAGAGGCTGGATTGGGAAATGGAGGGCTCGGTCGGCTTGCGGCTTGTTATCTGGACTCACTAGCTACTAAAGAGTT
>DOEU01000092.1:0-1303 GCA_003532555.1 Verrucomicrobiota bacterium
GTAAATTTCCAATATAACCCATCGACGGTGTCACACCAGTCTCCTCTTCTATAGTTACTCATTTTTAAAATATAGTTGCTGGAACTAATGTAGGGTTTGGTAGACATAAGGCCGCCGTCGGCAAATTGGCTCATACCATAGACGTTGGGAACCATGACCCAATCATAGGCATCGATAAAGAGTTCCATAAACCAGCGGTAAACTTCATCTGGATCGATTTCGCATAGAAGCATGAAATTACCAAGAACCATAAGGCGTTCGATATGATGGCAGTATCCTGTTTTTAGGACAGTTCGAATAGCATCATCAACGGGTTCAATGCCGGTGGTAGCGTTGTAGAAAACGGCGGGCATGGGCCGGCTAAAATTCCAAAAGTTACGGGTGCGTTCTTCGGTTCCTTTGGCTTCGTAGACTCCTCGGATAAATTCTCGCCATCCTATGAGCTGGCGGATAATGCCTTCGGTGGAATTGATGGGGATTCCATGTGTATGGGTATGTTGTAAAATAGCATCTATAATCTGCTGGGGTTGGAGTAGTCCGGTATTGACGAGCGGTGAGAGGAGGCTATGGTGAAGAATGGATTGATGCTGAACAATCGCATCTTCATAAGGGCCGAATTCTTCAAAACGTTGGTGTAGGAATTGTTCTAACCATGTGGCGGCTTGAGTATGTGTGTTTGGATAGAGGGGATCGGATTGGAGTTGTCCGGGAGCATCCGAAAAATGAATGTTAACATAGTTAACAGCGTCATCGTACTGATCGCTAGGAGTCGGGAATTGAACGGTAGGAGGAGTTCGACCTTTAGGGTATTTTTTTCGGTTTTCGGCATCAAACGTCCATTTGTCTCCGATTGGCTGTTGATCTTTATCAAGTAAGATCTTTCTGGAGAGGCGTTGTTCTTTATAAAAAACGGACTGATGGAATTTTTTTTTGGAGGGTTTGAAGAAAATTTTATTTTTTTCACGGGTGTTGAGAAAGAGGGGCGAGTCGATCAGGTTGAGTTCTATATGATGTGTTATGCAACTTGATCTGATGCGTTGGCATAGATAGGTGTCGGTTGGATCGATAATTCGGATCTGCTGAACCCCTTTAGTTGCGAGGTCGGTAATCAGAACCCGGATATCGTGTTGAGGCTGATGTGCTTCTATGTAGTGAACGGCTGCTCCGTTGATTTCGAGTTCGTTCTGATAGGCTTTCATGGAGGCGCGATGAAAAGCGATTTTTTGTTTATGAAAAGCATATTGGGTAAAAAACAGATGTTCTTCAATAATGTAGACAGGCGCATCCGTTAACGGGAACGGGA
>DOEU01000092.1:1696-13703 GCA_003532555.1 Verrucomicrobiota bacterium
GGGTGGATCTGGATGCTTACAGCGATACGTCGAAGAGGTTGCCAACAAGCGCGGTTAAAAGCATCGCAAGAACCCCCCAAAAGCAGACGCGGGCGGCTCCTCTGAGCGGAGACGCTCCGCCAATAAATGATGCGGTTGCTCCGAGAATGGCTAGGAGGATTATAACCAGCGAAGGAACCCCATAGAGCAGCAGTTCGTTGGGTATTACGGCTACGCTGAGAACGGGAATAATACCTCCCAGGACAAATGCGAGTGCTGACCAAAATGCTGCTTGTATGGGGTTTGCACTGAGTTCGTCGGTGATGCCAATTTCATCTCGTGCGTGTGCCTTCAGTGCATCATGTGAGGTCATTTGTTTGGCCACTTCAAGTGCGAGTGCATCGTCGAGTCCGCGTTTTTTATAGATAGCAGCTAGCTCATGCATCTCTTCTTCTGGATATTTCTCGAGGGCTTGTGCTTCCATGGCAAGATCGGCGCGTTCGGTGTCTTCCTGTGATTTAACGGATACATATTCACCAGCTGCCATGGCGCAAGCGCCTGCCACAAGTCCAGCGGTTCCGGCAAGCATGATACCGGATGTAGAGGTGCCCGCAGCCGAAACGCCGACAATAATACTGGCAACGGAGACGATACCGTCGTTGGCCCCAAGAACGGCAGCGCGAAGACCACCGGAGCGATGGATACGGTGATCTTCTTCGTGATGGTTTTCTTGATGTTCACTCATGTTACGAGCCGATCAGTTTTAAGAATTCATTTCGCGTTGATGCATCTCTTCGGAAACTACCAAGCATGGCTGAGGTGACCATGTTGGAATTTTGTTTTTCAACACCTCTCATCATCATACAGAGATGTTGGGCTTCGATCACAACCCCTACGCCGTCTGCTTCTAATCGAGTTGAAATGGTCTTAGCCACCTGATGGGTAAGTCGTTCTTGAATTTGCAGCCGCCGAGAAAAGAGATCAACAATACGAGCTAATTTGCTGACGCCTAATACTTTTCCATTGGGGATGTATCCGATATGGCACTTGCCAAAAAAGGGAAGCATATGATGTTCGCAGAGGCTGTAGAGTTCGATGTCTTTTACAATAATCATGTGATTATCTTCTACGGTGAAGACGGCATCATTGATTACTTCTTCTAAATTTTGGCGATAGCCATCGGTTAAAAATTTCATGGCTTCCGCTGCTCGATCGGCGGTTTTAAGTAGACCTTCCCTTTGAGGATCTTCGCCGATTTGTTTGATGATATTTAAATATTCCTTATTCATTAAACTCTCCAATAAGTCCTTGTATGGATTAGATAATAGGATTTGTAAAGGTCAGCTTAGGTTGCTTTCTTTTTCGCACATAGCTTGAGTAGAACATGGGTGCCTTCAACAATCATCCATGTTTGGAGAAGTATAAGAAGCATTCCAATAGAAAAGAGGAGTCTGTTTTGATCTTCCCAAAAGGTGATTAGGTTAATTTTCATGGCCCATGCGGTCATGAAGAACATAAAAATCATTGGGAGGATTGTGATCCAAATCGGAAGGGATTTACGTGCGAGCCATACTGTGATCACGAGCAGAGCGAGTCCGCCGAGCAGTTGATTAACAGCGCCAAATAGAGGCCAGAGGAGTAGAGCGCCTTTACCTTCTTCACCCGAGAATGCAAGCAGGAGAGCACTGATTACGGCGATGGAAGTGGCCGGGTGTTTCTTGGCAAGGGCGGGAGCTCCTAGATAGGTGGTGATCTCAGTGACGACATAGCGTTGTAATCGAGTGGCGGTATCGAGTGTGGTTGCGGCGAATGCGGCCACGAAAAGCCCCATCAGGGCAGATGCATATTGGGCTGGAATGCCAATAGATGAAATCAGGTTACTTGCACCGGTTACAAAGGCGGCGATTTTAGCACCTAATCCTTGAGAGGTTTGCCAGGAGGCATATTGTGCATGGAAGGCTGCAGTGCCTTTAAGTAGACCTGTTTCACTTTCAAGTCCAAGTCCAAGGCCAGCGCCGCAAGCGATTAATACTAACACGGCGAGAAAACCTTCTAAAAGCATGCCACCATAAGCAATAGATTGTGCATCTTTTTCGCTAGTACATTGTTTCGAGCTGGTGCCAGATGCTACTAAACAGTGAAAGCCTGATATAGCTCCGCAGGCAAGGGTAATAAAGAGGAGTGGAAAGAGCGGTGGGGCTCCAAGTGGATCGGCTTGATAAATAGGGGCAACCATGGCGGGTCGAGCAATACAGATGCCAGCGATTAAGAGGCTCATGGCTATGATGAGCTGGAAGGCATTAATATAGTCGCGAGGTTGGAGTAGAAGAGTGACGGGAAGAATCGAAGCAATATAAGCATAGACCAGCAGTAAAATAATCCAACTGCTCACGGGACTCATACCCCATAATGGAGGCAGTTCAATTGGAAAGATAGAGCCGATAGCGATGGTGATATACATCAGAATGGCGGCCATGATGCCGGAGGTTAGATGGGATTTACCTTGTTTATAGACCCGACGACCGAGCCAAATCGCAATCGGAAGTTGCAACCAAACAGGAGCGACGGATGCAGGAAATAGTTGAAAAACCGAAGCGATGACTACGCCGAAAATAGCAATTACAATCCAAAGGGCGAAAAAAATAATGAGGGTGAAAAGAAGTTGAACTCGGGGATTAATCAAATCTCCTGCAATCGCTCCGATGGTTTTTCCTTGATGGCGCAGACTAATCATCATCGAACCAAAATCATGAACAGCACCCATAAAGATTGATCCAATAAGAACCCAGAGTAGCGCGGGCAGCCAACCCCAGATGATGGCAATGGCAGGGCCCACAATGGGTCCGGTGCCGGCTATTGAGGTGAAGTGATGACCAAAAAGAACGGAACGAGGGGTGGGAACATAATCAATGCCATCTTGTTCGGTTTCGCTGGGGCAGGCTTTTCTAGGATTGATTTGAAATATCTTACGTGCCAAAAAGCGCCCATAACTATGGTAGGCGGCAAGGTAGAGTAGACCGGAAAGAATGGCTAAAACGAATGAACTCATAATCTATAATTACCTCAGTTTTTTAGTCGGTTAAATATATTTTCTATTCGAAAAAGGATTCTTTTTCGATTCCAGTTGCGCGGCAGGAGAATCTGCTTGTAAAGTGAAAACAAGTTAATGAAAAAAACAATTCTTCAAAAAAAACACCACATTTTAGGCGCCCGGATGGGTGAATTTGGTGGGTGGGATATGCCGATACAATATGAGGGTATTCTTGCAGAGCATCAACAGACTCGTACAGCGGCATCTTTATTTGATATTTGCCATATGGGTGAATTTGAAATTTCAGGGTCTACGGCAGAGGCGGATTTAGAACGGTTGCTTACCTGCTCAATTTCATCGCTGAATGTGGGTCAGGTTCGATACGGATATTTACTTAACGAGATGGGCGGTGTCTTAGACGATTTAACGGTTTATCGTCTAGCCAATGATCGGTTTTGGCTTGTGGTTAATGCTGGGACGGCGGCAACAGATGCAGCTTGGATTTCGAAGCATCTTCAGCAAACAACTCTATTTAAAGATATTTCCGATCAAATTGCTAAATTAGATTTGCAAGGTCCTGCTGCGAGAATCGTACTGGAGGAGGTGTATGGATGTTCTTTCGCAGATCTTCGTTATTTTTGTTTTCAATCGCTGAAAGATGGTTGGGTGAGTCGGACTGGTTATACGGGTGAGTTAGGATATGAGTTGTATCTGCCTGTGGATGCAGCAGCAGCTACATGGGATGCCGTTTTAGCACATTCAAAGTGTGCCCCTGCGGGATTAGGGGCTCGAGATACATTGCGGTTAGAGATGGGTTATCCGTTGTATGGACATGAATTAGATGCAATGCATTCTCCGGTTGAGACAGGGAATGGGATGTTCATGAATTGGAATAAAGCGTTTATGGGCAAAGCGCGTTGTGAATCGGATCAAGCGGAGGGAACACAACGGGTCGTTGGATTACAACTTTCTTCCAAGCGGGCTGCTCGAGAGCAAGACCGTGTATTCTATAAAAACCAACCCGTTGGGTATATAACCAGTGGATCGCTCGCACCCAGCTTGAATGTGGCGGTGGCAATGGCTCGCATAGAGGCCTCCTGTTGTGAAGTGGGGCAACAGGTTGAAGTGGAAATTCGTGGACGATTTCAAGAGGCTATAGTGGTGTCCTTGCCATTTTATAAATCGGGCAGTGCTCGCGTTTAATGATGAAAATATTTAACTAGGATAAGTGGAGTGTAATAAAATGAGCAAGACACCGTTTTGTGCAACGAGTGAGCAAGATCAGGAGATCATGTTTAAAACATTAGGCATTGAGTCTTTTGATGATTTGTTTGCTGCGATTCCAGATCATCTTCGAGCGGATTCGGTCAATATTCCTGATGGAATGTCTGAAATGGAGATGATGCAACATCTTCGAAGAGTGGCATCTAAAAACGCATCTCACTTGGTCAACTTTTGTGGAGCTGGTTTTTATGATCACTATATTCCGGCGGCGGTGAATGCATTATCTAGCCGGGGTGAATTTTATACGGCCTATACACCCTATCAGCCGGAGGCTTCGCAAGGTACTTTGCAAGCTGCTTTTGAGTATCAAACTGCGATATGTCGTCTAACGGGCATGGAAGTGGCAAATGCATCTCTTTTCGATGGAGGATCGGCTTTGATCGAAGGAGCGATGATGGCCCTGCGTCACACAAGACGGAATCGGGTTTTGGTGGACGAAGGTGTAAACCCAATCTATCGAGAGATGTTGCGTACCTACACGCACAATCTTTCAGTGGAATATGCGGAAGTACCGTTGGGCAAGAATGGTATTGCTGATCGCGAAGCATTCAAGGCAGCGATGGATGATCAAACGGGTGCGGTCTTGTTTCAAAATCCTAATTTTTTTGGATGTTTGGATAATCTCAAAGATGTGATCGATGAGGTGCATGAGGCGAGCGCTTTAGCCGTGGTATCGGTTTATCCGATTGCACTTTCACACATTGAAACTCCGGGCGCTATGGGGGCGGATATTGTGACTGGAGAGGGTCAGAGTCTCGGATTACCGCTTAATTTTGGAGGGCCATATCTTGGATTTTTTGCAGCACGGAAGAAATTAGTTCGAAAGATGCCAGGTCGAATTGTGGGTGAGACAGAAGATGGAAAAGGGCGACGTGGTTATGTTTTAACGCTGCAGGCAAGAGAGCAGCACATTCGCCGAGAGAAAGCGACTTCAAACGTTTGTAGCAATGTACAGGTGTGTGCATTGCGAGCGATCATCTATCTGTCCTTGGTGGGAAGAGAAGGGTTCTTAGAAGTAGGACGTGAGTGTATGGACCGTGCGAGTTATGCGTGGCATCGTTTAATGGAGATTGACGGAGTGAAGCCAGCTTTTAACCGACGTTTCTTTAATGAGTTTGCGATTCGATTGCCTCGATCTGCTAAGACGGTGGTAAGTGAGTTGATTGAGCAGGGCGTAGCCGGCGGTTTTCCGGTTGGCCGATATTATGAAGAGATGGATAATTTACTTTTATTGGCTTTCACAGAAAAACGTACCAAAGAAGAGATTGATTTGTTTGCAACAAAGTTAGAGAGCACGCTGAATCGGGTGGAGGAAATCGTATGAAATTGATCTATGAAAAATCTTCTCCAGGTCGTCCTGGTGTACAGATGACGTCTATCAAAATTTCAGAATCTGAAGAGATTCCATCGCGGTATTTGCGCTCAGCACCTCCCGAGCTTCCGGAGGTATCTGAAGCTGAGGTAGTTCGACACTTTACAGCGCTTTCTCGTTTGAATTATTCGATCGATACGCATTTCTATCCGTTGGGATCATGCACCATGAAATATAATCCAAAAGCGTGTGAAGCGGCGGCGAATCTGCCTGAGCTAACTGAAGTTCACCCTCTCTGGCCTCAACTTTGGGGAGGTGGGATGCTTACGCAAGGATCGCTGGCGATTTTATATCGAACTGAACGGATGCTTTCTGAGATTACGGGGCTTGATGAATTCACTTTACAGCCCATGGCGGGTGCACACGGTGAGTTGACAGGAGTGATGTTAATGGCAGCGTATCATGACGATCAAGGTAATGATCAGAAAGATCACATCATTGTGCCTGATTCGGCACATGGAACCAACCCGGCGAGTGCAATGTTGGCAGGCTATGATGTGGTAACGATTCCTTCCGATGAGAAGGGCATGATGGATTTTGACTTTTTTAGGGAAGCGTTAAATGAAAAGACAGCGGGAGTGATGTTAACCTGTCCGAATACGTTGGGTGTTTTTAATACGCGGATCCGAGAAATTTGTGATGCAGTTCATGCGGTCGATGGTTTGATGTATTACGATGGTGCAAATTTTAATGCGATCATGGGGCGCTATAAACCGGGTGAAATTGGTTTCGATATTTGTCATCTAAATTTGCACAAATCATTCGCTACTCCTCACGGTGGAGGAGGGCCTGGTGCGGGTCCGGTGGGTGTAGTTGAAAAGTTACGACCTTACCTGCCGATCTCGCGGGTAAAACGGCGTACGGAGGGTACCTATGTGTTACATTATGATGAACCCAAGAGTATCGGCTATATTGCTCCTTTCTATGGGAACTTTGGCATTTTAGTTCGTGCTTATGCCTACATGGTTTCGTTAGGTAAGGAGGGATTATTGGGCACGAGTAATCGAGCAGTTTTGAATGCAAACTACTTGAGGGAGCGCCTTCGCTTGTTATTTGGAGTAGAAAAAGCAGAACGGTGCATGCATGAATTTGTCTTTTCAGGCGACTTTTTGAAGAAACATGGGGTTCATGTTTTGGATGTTGCTAAAGGGCTGATTGATCGTGGATTTCATCCACCTACTATTTATTTCCCCTTGAATGTTTCAGAAGCCGTAATGATTGAGCCAACTGAAACAGAAGATTTGGACACTTTAGATCGTTTTGTTGATGTGATGAAAGAGATATTTGAACTTGCTGAGTCTGATCCAAATGCACTTCATGAAGCTCCGATTACAACTCCAGTTGGTCGCTTGGATGAGGTGAAAGCCGCTAAAGATATGCGATTGAGTTGTGAATAATGGTTAAATTGAAATGTAATTTTGAACAGATCATAACGTATACATACTAACTGACTGTGATATTGATTCTTAACTGGGAGATAAAAATGAAGAAATTATTAGGAATGGCTCTATTAGTCTTGTTTGTTGCAAGTAGTGTTTCACTAGCTTGCGGCTGTGGTTGCAAGGCAGAGAAATCAGAAAAAGCGAAGAAAGAAGCAAGCAAAGAAGCAGCAGGTGAAAAGGGTTCATCATGTAGTACTTGCACTGGTTGCTCCGCATAAATAGATAAAAATAGAATACATATAGCCCTCTTTTATCGAAGAGGGTTTTTTTGTATCTTTTCGAAATGAGTTTGCGAGTCGTGCGTTGAAATCGTATCGTGTAGCCTGACGTTAAAGATAAGGAAACGACTGTGGCGGCAAAAATCATTAATGGAAAAGCGATTGCCGAAGCAATTCGGAGTGAATTAAGAGAAAAAGTGGCGCAGTTGTCCTCAAAGGGAAAGACGCCAGGATTGGGGGTTATTCTCGTGGGGGATAATCCAGCTTCTCGTTCGTATGTAACAGCAAAAGAACGAGCATGCGAGAGTATCGGAATCTATTCGGATGACAACCGACTGCCTATGGATACTTCTGAAACTGATCTATTAGATAAGATCGATCAGATGAATCAGGATCCTCGGATACACGGAATTCTTGTCCAATTGCCGCTTCCCAAACATATCAATGAGTCAACGGTTTTATTTGCCATTGATCCAGCAAAAGATGTGGATGGGTTTCATCCAATGAATGTAGGCAAAATGATTATTGGAGAAGAGACCTTCTTTCCTTGTACACCACATGGAGTGGTTCAGATGTTAATACGCAGTGGAATTGAGACTGCTAGCAAGCATGTGGTTGTTGTAGGTCGAAGTAATATTGTTGGGAAACCTGTTGCGAATATGTTGTTACAAAAAAAAGAGGGTGCGAATGCAACGGTGACCCTATGCCATACCGGAACCACTGATCTTGGATCTTTTACGCGGCAGGCTGATATTTTGATTGCAGCTTCAGGTTGGCCTAATACGGTTACAACCGACATGGTAAAACCAGGTGCAGTGGTGATTGACGTGGGCGTTAATCGTGTTGAGGATGCTTCCAAGAAAAATGGATATCGATTGGTCGGGGATGTCGATTTTGATGGAGTATCAACGGTAGCTTCACATATTACACCGGTACCTGGTGGCGTCGGTCCGATGACGATTACAATGCTCTTGTATAATACAGTTTTATCTGCAGAAATGGATTTTGAAAAAGGAGACAGTTAATGAAAATAAAGCATTTTCAATGGATATATATCGTAGGTTTTATTTTGCTAAGCGTTCAATCGGTTCGGGCAGATGGGCGAGTTTTATTGATGGTACCTCATGAAGAACAGATGATTAAAGTGGGTTTGGATCTTGCTGAACGTCATCCAAGTTTATTGATTAGTTACCGGTTGGGCGCGCAAAATACTGCTGCTTTAAAGGGGTGGACAGGCACCGAGTGGGTTTATGTTTCTGTTACAAATTTTCAATCGGGCAACTTTTTCCGAGAAGGACCGGATGAAGCCATTATTATTCAATCTAATCAGCCTTTTCCTGAAGGGTTGATCCCTCTCGCATCGTGGTGTGATGACGTATACAAAATAAATTCTAGCGCCCTGTGTTCCGTGATTCATTTGGTGGGGCGGGCCTTGCATTTTAAGTATGATGATTGGAAGTGGTTTGCAAAACGATACAATACGCCGATTGCTCAGCTGAATCCGACCGAATCAGGTATTCACTGGTATAATCGAAGATTAGGTGATGTCTTTAAAGGTAAGCGAATAAGTGGCCATAAAGATACGCTTCTTTGGGAAGCCGTTCGAGTATCAGAAGTAGAGCTTGTGGAAGCTACGGCTTCTGAAGAAGTGATATTTCCGATTCATATATCGGACGAGGGAGATGAGTTAGAGGCTCCTGTGGTTATTGAAGAGTCGTTGCCTAAGGATGAGGTGAACCCGTTAGAGCTAGATCAGCCGCTAGCGGAAATAGTTTCTCCTGCATCAGAGGCGTAAGCGATCGAGTTGTTTCATTACTTCTCGCTTTTCTCGAGTCATATCCGGCAACTCAGTAAGAGCGGTTTCAAGTTCTTGCTTTGCTTCGGTGTGTCGTTCGAGTTTTTCAAATATATTCGAGCGATAGATTAGTGAGCGGATGCGCCTTTGACGATGATGAATGGCATGTTGGAATTGAGCTAGAGCTTGCTCCCATTCACGACAATCGTAGAGCACCTTTCCAAAATCAAATCGCAATTGTAGATCATTTGGCGAGCGCTCGACTTGCAGTTTAATTTGTTCAATTCGTAGCTGGTCGTGTTCGCTGCGCAATGAATCTATCAACGCGGTATCGTGTTGGTCCTGTGCTGCAGCGAGTTTGAAATTAATTTGATGTTCTCGTGCTAAAAAAAGACGTTTTTCAAGTCGAGGGGATGGAGAAGCTTGATTTTCTAGGTAGGCATCTAATTCAGAAATTGCTTTATCAAAATTTCGAGAGCGAAGTTGGCCATCAAGATATTCCATTCTTAGGGAAATATTATCTGGATCGCTCTCCAATTGTTTTTTGATGTGAAGTAGCGGATGGCTCTTTGCTTGATTTTGATCTTGTTTGTGTTTGGCTTGTTCAAGTTCTGCTAGAAGCACTTTATCATCAGTTTGAAGGAGAAGTAGACGCTCTAATACCTCTACTTGAATATCGGTTTGATGACTTTCTTTTGCCAGCTGAGCAAGTGGATGAAGCCACTCTGTTTGATTGGGCTGGACACTCACGCGTGCGTGAAGGGCCAATACGGCAAATTTTGTTTTATTGGTGCGTTGAGCGGTTTGAATGAGAACATGTGTTGCTCGATCATTAAGAGGATTCAAAAGCCATATTTTCTCGCATATCTTGTAGCGCTCGGCTTTATTTTTTGAGGAAGTGAGATGAAAGAATAAGAAAAGACAACTTTTTCTTATTCTTTGAGAAAAAGAAAGATCGGGCTGGTCAACCGCTGAATGAACGTGAGCGCGATAATGAGCAGACTTCGCAGCTGAGTTGCCCGGAGCAAGCGCACGTGCTTGTTTAAAGAGTTGGATAGCATCGCTGTAATTTTGACGAAGAAGGGCTTCGTTTCCTTCGTGCATTTTTTCATTCAATTGGTTTTCGTTTCTCATTTTGATTTAAATCTAATTTTTCACCTAAAAATAAATTAGTACAGATATGTGTTATTCGTTTCAGATAAATATATCTTCCTCTCAAATTTATTTTATTTTTTACGGTTTTAATACAAGAAATAAAGTCCGGTAGGTTCCCTCATAAAAAACACTGCTTTTAAGGTGCAGGGCCGGCTATGGATAGAACGCCTTTTGAGCGGAACATTAGAGTGCATCGATGGATCTGAGGTAGTCGATATCTTCTTTCGAGAGCATCCCAAAAGGAAAATCTTTGGTAATTCCGCGTTTTTCATCTTTCAGATAGACCTTGCTACCTAATTTTTTAACGAAAATAGCTCTTGCAGATCGAGATTGACCTTTGACGCTAAACGTCCAATCACGATACGCGATGGTGATTTTAGGTTTTTCCTCTTCCATGCTTTGTTTTTCAGCAGGGGCTTGATCATTTTTTACAAAAGAAGTTTTAAGTCCATCAACAAGAATATTTTCAAGCGGACCTTCTTTGCCAATACGGAGGTTGAAATAACCATCGGCACCATCATCTAGCAATACCGCGCTTTCTTCATAATCAACAGGTTCATATTCAACCGTGTAGAAGCCGAGGTAGGTGGGCGTATTGTCAAATAGAAGAACGCGGTAATTACCCGTTTTCAAATAACCAACAAATGCGTGGTAATAGGTGTCTTCATGTTTGATAGTTCCAATTTCATCGAACTTAAAATCGGGTGGAAAATGATCTTTACCTGCTTCAATTAATGCGGCTTCGATAATATCATCATTCTTGGGTGGATTCTTTTTTTCGGCATTAGCAATACAACAGGTCATCGAAAGTAGTAAGAAAATCGTTAATAATTTCATCTTGGTCTCCATTTCGATTAGGTATAGCGATTATGTTTAGGGATGAAAAGATTCTTTTAACTGATCTGTACAAGGGCAATCGATTAGGTGGGGGATTGGTCGAGCTGAGTGATTTTTTATTTTGTTGTGGAGATCATCTCCATCTATGATAGGGCTGTTCATGAGTCGAAGGAGAAAGTATGTATAGTGCATCTGATTTAAAAAAGGGATTGAAAATTGAAATCGATGGAGATCCCTGTGTGATCACTCAGTTTGAGTTTTCTAAACCAGGTAAAGGACAGGCGCTTTATCGGTGTAAAATTAAGAACCTCGTGTCAGGAAATACGTTTGATAAGACCTATCGTTCGGTTGAAAAAGTGGATAAATGCGCACTCCTTTCGCGGGATTACACCTTCTCGTATATCGATGGTGATACGTATGTTTTTTCAGATAATGAAACGTATGAAGAGGTCTTGTTAAGTTCAGAGCTACTCGGAGATCGCCGCTATTTTATTGTCGATGATATGGTCGTTGAAATTCTATTCCATAACGATCGAGCGTTAGATTTGACACTGCCTAATTTTATTGAGTTAACGATTACGGAGACCGAACCCGGTGCACGAGGGGACACAGCTACTAATGTGATGAAACCGGCGAAGGTAGAAAATGGATATGAATTAAATGTTCCGATCTTTATTAATGAAGGTGATTTAATTCGCATCGATACGCGCACCGGTGAATATGCAGACCGTGTGGCAAAAGGGTAGTGGAAGTGCGAACTGCACTAGAAGCTCGTGATCAGCTCTTAAAAGGTATTCGATCTTGGTTTTCGGATGCGGGATTCATAGAAGTAGAAACACCGATCGTGCTTTCGACGCCTTGTATGGAAGATCATATCGATGCGTTGGGTTGTGG
>DOEU01000101.1:0-10104 GCA_003532555.1 Verrucomicrobiota bacterium
CTTTGACTATCATAAAGCATCGCTCCCCAGTCATTATGTGTAGCAGAGTGACTTTCCCTCAACGTGATAGCCACTTTCTGAATAGAAGGAAATTGATCTACCACTGTACGAGCCACATCGGGATATCTTTCCAATTCGAGTGTAGCCTTGTGAACATCGGTTTCTCCCGCTTGAATTCCCAAGACATCGTAACAATCTTCCTCATTGGCAATAACAACATCTACGTAGGGCAGAATCTGACGTATTGTTTTTTGTGCAAGTTCTCTTTCGGAAAGCGTATTGTCCCACTTCCAGAGCTTCCTTCTGTAGTTGAGATCTATCGATACACTGCAACCCAACTGTTTTGCTTGTTTAGCGGCTTCGATCGTCGCTTCTGCAGCTTTTTCTGATAAAGCAGGCGTGATACCACTTAAATGCAACCACTGAGCCCCCGTAAAAATGGACGGCCAATCATATGCAGATGCCGGCGTCATCGATAAAGATGAAAAAGCGCGGTCATAAATCACGTTACTCGGACGCTGATTAGCCCCTGTTTCCAAAAAATAGAGACCCAGACGACCTTGATCTGTGCGCAAGATGTATTGGGTATCGATGCCAACAGATCGAACGGAATCCACCGTCGCTTCGGCTAATGCATGTTTTGGCAATGCAGTAACATATCTCGCTTTACCTCCAAAATTACAAATGGATGCTGCAACACTAGCCTCTGCCCCTGCATAGGTTAGTTCCATCACGCGAGTCTGTCGTAAGCGAATGTTTTCGGGCGCTTCAATACGTCCCATAATTTCTCCAAAAGTGACAACTGGCTTCATATAAAACTCCTCATGTTTTCTACTTACACGAATAGCGTATTTGGATTAACAGTTTGCATTTAATCATACTCTTTTTAGATCTTATTTATTTTTAACCGCATTCCGTACTATAGCAGCCTGCTTAGTCAGACCAACCCAATCTTTCGCTTCAACGAATGATGAATCAACAATCCAAGAGCCCCCAATGGCGATAACATTGTCTAAATTGAGGTAGTGATTCATATTTTCAGCATTCAATCCGCCGAGCGGAAAATATTGAATGCCAAGATGTTTATATGGAGCAGAGATACTTTTTAGATAGTTTAGACCCCCACTTGCTTCAGCAGGGAAAAACTTCACAAATCGACATCCCAATGCAACAGCAACTTCTAATTCAGAGGGTGTTGCAATACCCGGGGCAAAAGGAAGATCAATCTCTTCAGCCTTCCTAATAACATCCGGATTCATGCCTGGTGACACACCAAAATGCGCTCCAGCCTCTTTGACCTGAACTGCCTGTTCCGGAGTCAGAATGGTACCTACGCCGAGAATGATCTCAGGTACGGCATCGGCAATTCTTTCAACTGCTTCTATGGCACAATCTGTTCGAAGCGTAAGTTCGATGGAATCGATACCCCCTAGCAACAAAGCTTTTGCAATGGGAATAGCATCTTGTACTTTATCAATTGAGAATCCAGCAACCACCATCGAATTACTCAACTGAATTAATAGCTCTTTTGGAAACACGTTTCCCCCTCGAAGATCAAATAACTAATATTACTTTGTTAAATTGTCGAAGGAGATAAGAGGAACAGTATCTCCACCTGAAAAGCGAGGTAATTGACCGTCCCATTTTTCTGCAATTCGCAATTGGATAAGCTGAGGATTCCCTGCCAATGCTTCAGATTCTCGCTTAATGGCTTCCGCCCGAGCTTTCGACTCGACTTCAATCTCATATGCAACGGCATCAGCAATCAATTTTTGCTCTTCGGCTTTAGCTTCTGCTTGTGTAACAGCTCTTAGCTTCTCATTTTTCGCTTTTAAAGCCTCTTGCTCCGCTCGTACCTTTTCTTCAATAGCACGATTAAATTCACTAGAAAAATCAAAATCAGTAATCGCAACGTTTGCTATTTTAAGTAGCCCTGCTAATTCTTTCTCTTCTAATGTTTCATTTAAAAAGCTAGTAATTTTATTTTGAATTTCCGTCTTCACTGAATCTCGTTTTGTAATTAACTCTTCAGCTGTATAAAGTGCAGTTATAGCTTTAACAGACTCCATAATAGAAGGTGCGATTAATGTACGTTCGGCTGTAGCTCTAGTACCAACCTTCTGCAATGTTCTAGGCATCAGCTCGGGGGTCATAGAATATTGAACAGCAATACTTGTTTGAACAACCTGAAGGTCCTTTGAGGAGGCTCCTGCCTGTGATTCAAATTTACTCAAACGGATGTCGAACTTTTCAACAACATCGATTACAGGAGTTTTAACGTGGAATCCTTCAGATAAAAAAACAGGTTGAACTGCACCCAATCGTTTAACCACACCCACGTAACCAGCATCAACCACAACAAATGATAATGATGCCAAGAAAACAACAACTGCAGCTATCACACCGCTCAAAATTGGTAATCTATTCATTCTAATTCTCCTATTTTAGATCAAGTTGATCGTTATTTAAAAAAGTAACTTCACATGTATGAAAATTTTCATGATGGTGCCGGAGGTGGGACTCGAACCCACATGACCGAAGTCGCGGGATTTTGAATCCCGTGCGTCTACCAATTTCGCCACTCCGGCAACTACTGAAAGCGTAAAAATTTATGAAATGTAGACCGGATTGGCAATGGCATTATACAACGAACTAACAATTCTATTTAGAATTGCACACGACCATTGTAATATTTTTGACATGAAATGATGCGTTTTTTACAAGTTTCATTAATAAAGATTCCCACATAAATTACCGAAGATCATCTACATCTAACAGCCATGAAAGCTCACTCTTATTCACTGATATATATTCCTTTAGGATCAATGTCTAAATAAATGGTGATTCAGGATCCTCTTCGCTCAATTTTTTCACTAAAGACTTGATACGTTGAGCTTCTTCTTTGGCGCAAACAAGTGTTACTCCATCCGCTTGGACAATAATCAAATCCTGAACACCTATCAATGCAGTCAAACGGTCTTTAGAATAAATAATATTCGATTCACTATCCAGCGTTGTTGCGTCACCAATTATGGTATTTCCAGATGCATCAGGCTTAAAATGGTTTTCTAAAGCCGACCAACAACCTACATCATCCCATGTAAAAGAACCACATGCCATAACGATATTATCTGCTTTTTCCATTAGTGCATAATCAATAGAAATTTTCTCGATGTCCGGATATAATAGCTCCATACCTTTTTGAATTTCATTTTGCTCTGCATATCTTCTAAGCGCTTCCATCAAGTAATGAGTATCTGGTGCATGCTTCTTAAAAGCTTTTTCAAGTGAAGCAACTGACCAGATAAACATGCCAGAATTCCAAAAAAATTGTCCTGTCTCCAAATATGCCGTTGCTTGTTCAATATCTGGTTTTTCAATAAATCTCTTTGCAAGACGAAAGGTTACCGTATCTTTTTCTACATAAATATTACCGCTTTCAATATACCCAAATCCCGTTGCAGGAAACGTGGGCTGAATGCCAATAGTCACGAGAATGTCTCTCTCTGAAGCGAGCTGTAATCCTGTTCGTAGTGTAGCTTGAAATCGATCCATATCACCCATAACTTGATCAGCGGTTAATATCGCAAAGACAGCTTTATCATCTCGACTTTTAACGACAGCTGCTGCACAAGCAATCGCAGCTGCTGTGTCTCGACCGCAAGGCTCTCCAATCACATTTTCTGGCTTTAATTGAGGCACCGCTGCGAGAGTAGCTTCAACTATATCGGCAGTTGTAATGATAAAAATCCGTTCTATCGGGATAAGTCCCTCTAAGCGTTCAACAGCTTGTTCAATCAGTGTTTTATCACCAACTAAATCATGTAATTGCTTTGGTCTTCGAGAGGTACTTAATGGCCAGAAGCGCTCACCACGCCCCCCTGCCATAATTACCGCATATACAGAATTCATTATGAGACCTCTTTAACCGCGCGTACCATAGAACCCACGAAGGCAGCTGCTCGCGACCGCCCTTCTACATCATGACTCTCTTGATGAAAGGCATTCACAATAGCACTACCCACCACCACGCCATCCGCAAGTTTAGCCGCTTCACGAGCTTGGTCTGGAGAACCTATTCCAAAGCCAATAGCAACCGGCAGAGCGGTATTTTTTTTAATACGGTTCACTAAATCACCAGCTCCATCTGCAATGTGATCCTGCACTCCCGTTACCCCTTCTCGTGAAACACAATAAACAAAGCCACTTGCTTGCTTTACAATTTTCTGAATTCTCTTATCCGGCGTTGTAGGCGTAATAAGCTGGATCGCATCCATCTGGTTCTTTTTTAAGGTTTGCCGGTAGGGACGCGATTCATCGACCGGTAAATCTAATAATAAAAACCCATCGGCTCCTGCTTCGGCTCCCGCCTTAATCGCCTTATCAAATCCGCGGGACAATAAAGGATTCATATATGCATAAAAAACAATTGGAATATTTGATCGATTCCGAATTTGTGAGACGGTTTCCATTACACTATCAAATGTAGCACCGGCTTCAAGTGCCCTTGTTGAAGCCTCTTGATTAACTCTTCCATCTGCAAGCGGATCTGAAAATGGCAAACCAAGTTCAATAACATCTACACCCTGATCTTCAAGCTTAAGAACAATATCAACCGTACTGGATAAATCTGGGTCTCCCGCAGTTAGATAGGCAATGAATGCTTTTTTCTGTTCAGTTTTTAATGCCGCGAAACATTGATCAAGGCGTTTTTTCATTCTCCGCCCACCGTGCTTGATTCCTCACTTCGTTTAGGTAATTTCACTTGCAAGTATAATTCACGTAATTGATGCGAGTCTACTTCGCAAGGCGCACTCATCAATAAATCTTGTGCTTTTTGATTCATTGGAAATGCAATTACCTCACGGATATTTGGCTCGTCAGCCAATAACATAATAATTCGATCTACACCCGGGGCAATTCCAGCGTGAGGGGGTGCTCCAAATTGAAATGCTTTATAAAGCGCTGGAAATTTAGATTCCACAACCGATTGATCATATCCGGCAATCTCAAAAGCCTTAATCATCAATTCTGGACTGTGGTTACGAACTGCGCCAGAAGAAAGTTCCACACCATTACAAACAATATCATATTGATACGCCAAAATATCTAATGGGTTCTTATTCAACAAGTCATCCATTCCGCCCTGAGGCATAGAGAACGGGTTATGAGAAAATTCCACTTTTCTATTATCATCCAACTCATACATTGGGAAATCAACGATCCAGCAAAATTTAAATACATTTGAGTCGATCAGTTCTAATCTCCGGCCTAATTCATCACGTACATGCCCGCCAATTTCTCTTGCTACTTTCGATTCATCGGCGATGAAAAACATCACATCACCATCAGATACTCCACCCAAATTTTTTAATGAATCTAATGTTTCCTGGCTTAAAAACTTAGCGATTGGACTCTGTACCTCACCCTCATTCCAACGAAGATATCCCAACCCTTTTGAACCAACACCTTGTGCGAATTTGATCATTTCATCGAAGAATTTTCGAGATTGACCTGCACATCCTTTAGCCGCAATCGTTAAAACACTTCCTCCTGACGCCACAACACCTGAAAATGCTTTAAAATCACATGTTCTGAATAGTTCAGTAGCATCTTGCAGAACAAGTGGATTGCGCAAGTCCGGCTTATCAGTTCCATATTTATCCATCGCTTCTAAATAGGGAATCCGTTGAAAAGGAGTTTCATCAATTTTTTTATCAGAAAACTCACTGAAAACCGCATGTAAAACCCGTTCATTAACTTCAAAAACATCCTCTTGTGTTGCGAAAGCTAACTCCATATCCAACTGATAAAACTCACCCGGAGACCGATCGGCACGAGCATCTTCATCACGAAAACAAGGCGCAATCTGGAAATATCGATCAAATCCAGAGGTCATCAATAACTGCTTAAACTGTTGCGGTGCTTGAGGCAATGCATAGAATTTACCTGGGTGAACTCGACTCGGAACCAAATAATCACGAGCCCCCTCTGGCGAACTACTGGTAAGAATTGGCGTCTGCATTTCCATGAAGCCTTCTCCTGTCATCAATTCACGTAAGCGTGAAATGACTTTTGATCGCAAAACTAAATTATCATGTAACTTCTGCCTACGCATATCCAAGAAACGATGCTCTAACCGCAACGATTCATTACACTCTTCATCTTTAGAGACCTGAAAAGGAATTACCTTTGATTCGCCTAAAGTGACCATCTCTTCCGCAGTAATCTCTATTGCTCCCGTGTCTAAACGAGGGTTTACAGCTTCAGGAATTCGCTTAATAACATTACCTGTAAAACATAGGGTTGATTCCACACGCCAATGATCCACTCCCTTATAAAAAGATTTTGATGGATCTATTACGACTTGAGTTAAGCCATAATGATCTCTTAAATCTATAAAGATGATACCGCCGTGATCGCGGACACTATGAACCCAACCTGAAATGCGAACGGTTGTTCCTGCATCTTCTTTTCTCAGCTCACCACATGTATGCGTACGGTATTGATGCATTATTTTTTCTCCTTAATAGATTCCAGCCAATCATTAAAATTATGTTCGTTCTGCGAACTATCGTCCAAATTCTTTATAACGATTGTATTAGAAGATATTTCATTTTCCCCTCTGATTAATACACAAGCTGGATTAAATTTATCTGCTTTTCGCAACTGAGCCTTCATACTTTTATTCTCTAACTCCATTCCACATCTAATTCCAATTTCTCTGATTTTTTTTGCTAGTTTCATATTTTCAAGAATTGATTTTTCGCCCAATGAGATTATCCAAAACCCATCTTTTTCTTTCTTATAATAATCAATATCATCACCGTATTTAGCCGTAATAATTCTTTCAATTCCCATAGCAAAACCAACTCCATTAACTTCTTTTCTTCCTGATTGAATAGAGTATCTACCCCCACCAGAGAGAGAATTTTGGGAGCCTAGAGAGTTGTGAGTTATCTCCCAAACCGTATGTTTATAATAATCAAGACCCCTTACTAATCTTTGATCATGAATAACAGAAATTCCTAATTCCTGTAATATTCTTATTACAGATTGTAAATATTGACGTGATTCAACAGACATAAACTCATTTATATCAGGTAATTTATCAATTATTGCTTTGAGATTATCGTCCTTAGAATCTAGAAATCTTAGTACATTCATATTAATTCGATTTTGTTGTTCAGGAGATAATATATCCGAAAATTTCTCTAGTTCCTTCAATAATCTATCCCGAACATTATTTTTATCTTCTTCGCTTCCGAGTGTATTTATTCTAATACTAAAATCAGAGATACCCCATTTTTTCAGAAGCTCACATTGCAAAGCAATACATTCAGCATCTACAAATGGATTGGGCTCACTCGGATTCTCTACACCTACTTGATGAAATTGCCTCTTTCTGCCAGCTTGCGGTCTTTCACACCGAAACATAGGACCTAAATAATATATTCTCTCGTTTAACCCAGCTTGGCCTAGTGAAGCCAAATAACGAACTGCACCTGCTGTTCCTTCTGGACGTAGGACTAAATCTCTTCCACCACGATCTTTAAGACTATACATCTCTTTTTGAACTATGTCGCTAGATCCACCAAGTGAGTGTAAAAAAAGATCACTTCGCTCTAAAATAGGCGTTCGGAGCTCATTGTAGCCATTATTTAAAAAGACTTCGCGGGCAAGTGTCTCAATCTCTTGCCACCGATTTACTTCAAAACCAGATATATCAGACATTCCCTGCAAAGATTTAAATTCGTTATTCATAAAATTAGCCGCCCATAATCCGTTTTTTCATTACTTTACCCGGCTTAAATTTAACGATCCGCCGAGCAGGAATAATTACATCATGTTCCGGCAGATTAGGATTGCGACCGACTCGCTCTTTTCGATCTTTAACTTCAAATACGCCAAAATTACGAAACTCGACCGATTCATTTTTTTCCAATGCATCCACGATATAATCTAAGCTTTTCTGAAGAACCGCTTTAACATCTTCCTGAATGAGTCCCGTTTCATCCGAGATACGCATTATTAAATCTCTTTTTGTCATTTCTATCTCCTTCTAAGAAAACGAGTAAGACGAACCAACGAACGTCCTCTCGCAAGGAGGCGTGATCATAGGAAAACCCGTTGATGGGTCAAGCACACAATGTTCTGAAAATGCTAATTTCCAAAAAAATGAAACACGAAGAAGAAGATACAGCCAAAGAAACTAAAAATAGCTAGGCTTCTATTAAACACATAAAAATTATCCTGGGGATGTATCTTAATAATAGAGTCACCTGCCTCGATTTGAATTCGCTCACCAACATAAACGTCCAACACCGTTCCACTTTTTTCAGCGACAAGCTGTCTTTTCTCATGCCCATCTTTTAGAGAATTAACGGAACTGTGAAGTTCTTTCATTTTTTCTTCTGCATTGATTTTACGATTCCGCATATCAGCAATCGAAGCCTCAGTAGCCCCATTCTGAACCCCATTTTTAATAGCAAGTTCAAGTATTTGAGTTGTTTTACGTTCCTTAGAATACGCTAACTTCATCTCGTTCAATTCCGTTTCGAGCTCCATTGAGCACAATTCAGCCATTACCGAATCCTCTTTCACAAAGTCACCTTCGTCGACATAGATATTTTCAATCTGACCTGCCATTTCGAATGAAGATACAATTTCACGAGGATGTTTTTTCAAAACCGCATCAGAAGGAAACCATGCATCCTTAATTGCCCAAATACACAAAAAGAAAAATACACAACCAAATATCAAAAAATCTTTACTAGATTTAACTTTATATTGCCGTTTTTTCACACTACTACCTCCATTTATTAGCATTATAGTGCATACTTTTTCATTTTAACTGAAAAATCAAAAACATTCCCATCAGACGAAAGGAATACCATTTATATACGATATTAAAACATGTTAAATGAGTTTACAACGATTCATTGGTTCCGCCAAGACTTGCGAATCAAGGACAACCCTGCATTCTCTGAAGCTCAAGCTAATGGCTCTTTATTAGCCCTTTATCACTTCGAGGAAGAACTTCCTGAGAACGATCAACTAGGAGGCGCTAGTAAAGTTTGGTTACACCACTCCCTAGCCGCCCTGCAGCAATCTCTTGATAATCTTTTGTGTATCACTCGTGGAAAAGCATTGGACCAATTGAAAATCTTAATCGATAAATACCAAATAGATCAAATATGCTGGAATAAATGCATAGAACCATGGCGTGTTAGGCAAGATCGACAGATTCAAGTAGCACTTGAAACCATGGGCATCAAAGTCTCTATATTCAATGGATCTTATTTATGGACGCAAGATGAAATAAAAAAAGACGATGGAACGCCTTATAAAGTATTCACGCCCTATTATCGTAAAGGATGCATGAACGCAACCTCACCACGCGAGCCTTTGGCGGCGCCCCTTCTTGATTTGATCGACGCTTCTGCTCACACTATCTCAATACATGAACTTTCACTATTACCTTCAAAAAACTGGAATCATTCCATTCAAAAAGTATGGGAAATTGGGGAATCTGGTGCTCATGAACAATTAAAGAGGTTTACTAAATCAGGTATCGAAAACTACAAGGAAGGACGTAACTTCCCAGCAGATCCCTATGTGAGCCGACTATCTCCTCATCTTCATTGGGGAGAAATATCACCTAATCAAGCATGGCATGCCGTTGAACAAAAAGCATCCGAAATAAATGTAGCTCATTTTAAAAGTGAACTCGGGTGGAGAGAATTCTCCGCTTATCTACTTCATCACAATCCCACTCTTCAACAATCAAATCTGCAAAGCAAATTTGACCGCTTCCCTTGGGAAGAAAACTTACAACATCTAAAGCACTGGCAAAAAGGAGAAACGGGAATTCCTATTGTAGATGCAGGTATGCGAGAGCTTCGGGAAACTGGATACATGCACAATCGTGTACGGATGATCGTCGGGTCTTTTCTGGTTAAGAACCTCTTATTGGATTGGAAATTAGGCGAAGCCTGGTTTCGAGATTGTCTAGTAGACGCCGATCATGCTAATAACAGTGCTAGTTGGCAATGGGTTGCAGGCTGTGGAGCCGATGCCGCTCCTTATTTTCGAATTTTTAAT
>DOEU01000101.1:10417-10708 GCA_003532555.1 Verrucomicrobiota bacterium
TATTTTCGAATTTTTAATCCTATTTCTCAGGGCAAAAAATTTGATCCAAATGGTAAATACACAAAAAAATACGTTACAGAATTAAAACATATGCCAAATGAATTCCTCTTTAGTCCATGGGAAGCGACTGATTTGATACTGAAAGAAGCTGATATCACTCTCGGTAATAATTATCCGTATCCTATAGTTGATTTAAAACAATCACGAGAAAAAGCATTGGCTGCGTTTGCATCCTTAAAGGCAGAATCTCATGCAACACAATAATCTTAGCGATGTTTTAATCATTGGTGC
>DOEU01000066.1:0-14471 GCA_003532555.1 Verrucomicrobiota bacterium
TCGGGGAATCGTGTATTGACATTCGGTCGTTCTCCATAAGCATCACGAAATTGATCTACGATTGCATCTTTGAGAACTTGAGCGGCATAGTTAGAGTTCCGTAATTGACTGTCGGCGGTATTGGCTGTGATGGCGAAGGTTTTGGTGAGCGTTAGAAAATCGGTCCAGTCGATTTGCTGTACGGTCTTATAAAGGTAGTTTGTTGAATGACAGTTGAAATGAATCAGTGGTGCCAAAATTCGAGTTGAGATTCGGGTCATGTAGACAAGACGGTAGAGTATTTCTGAATCTGCTTTAAAGTAGTATCCAAGGTGCCCTTTTTTAAGGGAGTGAGCGCCCAGTTCTTCAAGTTCTGAGGCCGCAGCTTCTTCTGCACCTCCGGCATGTTGTGCAAAAAATTGGTGATGTTCTTGGTAGAGATAAGTGCTCATACCAGTTTCACTGGCCGATTTTGATCGTCGAGAAAAAGAACGCAAGGTTGAAAGGAGATTGCTTCTTGTTCCTCGAGCATGGCATAGGCAATAATGATTATGCGATCACCGATAGCTGCTAGCCGAGCTGCTGGCCCGTTGAGCTCAATCGTACCGCTATTTCGTTCGCCGGAAATGGTGTAACTCACAAATCTTTCGCCGTTGTTTAGGTTAACGATTTGAACTTGCTCGCCGGGGAGAATGTTGGCTTGCTCTAAGAGTTCTTGGTCGATGGTTACACTACCTTCATAGTAGAGCTGTAACCCCGTAATTGTAGCGGTGTGTATTTTCGATTTTTTCATGATTAGTTGCATATCTTCTCCCTAGGGTGAAAGATATTGAGTTGATTGACCGAAATCGTCAATCTCTTGTTGAATATGTTCTTCAATGTTCAAATAAACTGCGAACACGAATATGATCCACATATAATGGGGTATTTAAATATTAAAGGTTATAGCCATTTAAAGATCGTCATTAGGGGTATCAGAGATATAATGAACCTTTTTTAAGATGTCAGTGGCTGGTGTGAGTGCGTTAAACAAACTAAGTGAGAAAAAGCTAAAAGATTGGGCGGGCTGGAAAGCATTTCGCGATGGTCAGTCTCTATTTGAGCGGGGCGTTGTTGAAAAGATCCAAGTGGATGATCCATTTATCACAGGTCAGTTGAATCTGGGACCGCGAGGCATGCGAAGCCGATTTGAAGTTTTATCTAATGGATTGGTAGAAAATCATTGTCCATGTCGAGATAATCAAGAACGTGGATTAATCTGTTCGCACTTGGTTGCGATGGGGCTGAAATGGCTGGAGGAACAGCAGGTTGAGGCGGCGGTGTCCTCTGGAGATTCTTCTCGTCTCGAGCAAATTGAGCGAAGTGCTAAAGGTGTTCGTATTCGACGTGCGAGAAAATCCACACCCGGTGCCATGTCGGCATCGTTACGGTTGGTTTTAGATAAAGAGTGGAAAACAGAGCTTGATCAATTTGCGTTGCGGTTTGAGGTTATGCTTGATGAGGAAGGCACTTTGCATCAGATCACCTCTATTCAACCAGATCAGGCGGTTTATCTGAAGCGTTCTGACGATCAGTTATTAAAAGTAATTGAGGGTTTTAGTGGGGGAGCGATAAAGGCAGATGTGCGCGTTTCGATGGCGCAGTGGGTAGAAATCTTAAATCGGTGTTCGAAAGAGAGCCTGCAGATAAAACTGGGCAAAGAGAAATTGAAGGTGAGTAAGCGTGAAGTTGAACCTGAGATGATGATGGATTTGGATCGTGAAACGGGTGAGTTGTTACTGGAAATTACATGGTTGGATGAGACGTTGGTAGAGCCCCGATTTGTGTTGGGCGATAAAGAGGCTTGGGTGGTAAGTGAGCGTGAATTTCGTCCGCTTTCGCATCGAATGCCAGATTCATTGCGTGCAATTTATAAAGATCCGTTACGGATTCCACGTGAGCAGGTTCCCTCATTTTTGATGAGTGAGCTGGTACAGCTGGAAAAAGAGATTCGGGTGAAAAAGCGGATTACGGCGGACTTATTTTATATGAAGCCGGCAAAGCCGAGTTTTCGACTGCATGTGAAAGGGAGCCCAGCTTCGTTGGCTGCACGTTTGTTTGCGAGTTATGAAGTAGGGGACGAGCTAATAGCGGGTCGAGCGGATCGCCGAGGTAACTTTGCAATACCGGATGAGCGTGATTTATTGAAATATCGAATTCGGAATATGGCGGCTGAAAAGCAGGCAGTGGAGTTATTGGCTCAAGTCGGTTTTGTGGGTCGAGCAGGAGATACGTTACGCAATATCGAAGGTGTCGAAGAGGTGCTGAATTTTCTGGGTTCTGGTGTGCCTCAAATCCAGCGATTAGGTTGGCAGGTGGTACTGGAAGGACGGGTGCGACCGTTTATGGAGAAAACTGAGACGGTTCGGCCTACCATTCAGATTCAAGAGAGTAAGGATGCGAGTTATTTCGATTTAAATTATTCGTATGAAACAGAAGCAGCCTCAATTACAGAAGATGATATTCGAGCAGCATTGAAAGCAGGAAACTCCTTTGTCGAAAAAGCAGGAAAAACTGTGCTATTGGATGGCGATGCGATTATGCAGGCGATCGAGGTTTTTGAAGATTGTGCATTGAAGAAACGTTCCAAAGGGCATCGAGTTGAGGCGATTCATGGCAGCTATGTGTATGCTACGCTTGAGGCGCTCGAGGGTGTTGATCTGGAAGCCAATGAGGCTTGGCTGGATCGAGCCAAGCGCTTGCATACGCAAGAGACGGTAGAAGAGGTTGTGCCGAGTGCGGCATTGAATGGAACACTGCGCAGCTATCAACAAGAGGGTTTAAATTGGCTACGTTTTCTGGAGCAGCGAGGTTTTTGCGGTATATTGGCTGACGAAATGGGTCTAGGTAAAACCCTACAAACGTTGGCATGGTTGCAGTTGAAACGATGCGATAAAGATCATGTGGGCTTGCCTGCATTGATTATTTGTCCGACTTCATTGGTGGAAAACTGGCATGAAGAGGCGGTACGATTCACACCGGATCAAAAAGTGTTGGTTTTGCATGGAGGCGATCGGCATCGGTTGTGGAAGAAGGTGGATTCAGCCAATATTGTGATAACATCGTATGCTTTGATGCGACGTGATATTGAGAAGCATTTGAAACGGACCTATTCAGTCGCTATTCTAGATGAGGCGCAACAGATTAAGAACCGTTCTACCCAAAATGCATTAGCAGCAAAACGTTTGTTGGCGCATCACCGCTTGGTCTTAAGTGGTACACCGATTGAAAACAGTGTGACGGATTTATGGTCGATTATGGATTTCTTGATGCCTGGATATTTGGGCGACCATAAGAGTTTCCATGAGCAGTATGAATTACCGATTGTGCACGGTGGTGAAGAAGGTAAAGATGCACAAGCGAAATTACGGCGCAAATTACATCCTTTCTTATTGCGACGCTTGAAAAAACATGTGGCTAAAGATTTGCCGCCGAAGATTGAACGGATTGCGCCGTGTAAATTAACAGGTGATCAATTGGTCGTTTATAAACAAGTTCTTGCCGATGCGCGTGGTCGTATTGAGGAGATGGTTGAGACGCGTGGCTTTAATCAGAGTCGGATGGAAATTCTTAAGACCTTATTGCGGTTGCGTCAGACATGTAATCACATTGATTTGCTTAAAATGGAGAACGTGAAGGCCAACCAGCCATCAGGTAAAATGGATTTATTCTTTTCACTCTTACAGGAAGCGATTGATAGCCGTCATCGAATTTTGGTTTTCAGTCAGTTTACGGGCATGTTAGCCATCTTGAAGAATGAGATGGAGAAGAAGAAGTTGAAGTATTGTTATCTCGATGGGGGAACCAAAGATCGTCAAGATGTGGTTCGTTTGTTTAACCGAGATCATTCAATTCCGGTTTTTTTGATGAGTCTGAAAGCTGGTGGGACAGGGTTAAATCTAACGGGGGCCGATATGGTGATCCATTTTGATCCATGGTGGAATCCGGCGGTGGAAAATCAGGCAACCGATCGTGCGCATCGGATTGGACAAAAGCGTACAGTTTATAGCGTAAAGCTCATTACGAAAGGCACCATCGAAGACAAGGTGGTTGCGATGCAGGAGAGCAAGCGAAGCGTTATTGATGCAACTTTGACGACGGATGAGCAGATTATGCAGAAGTTGACATGGGAAGATGTCCAGCAGCTCTTAGTGCTCTAACGACTATTTAACCGCGTCAATTGCCGTTAATTTTTTCCATAGCGCAGGCATCTGTGAAAGCGGCACCATGTTGGGTCCGTCTGAAAGTGCTTCTTCGGGATGGTGGTGCGTTTCAATGAATAGTCCGTTGACGCCAACAGCGGTCGCTGCTTTAGCTAGAGATGGGGCAAATCGGCCGTCTCCTCCAGATGAATCACCTTGACCACCTGGTGATTGAACGGAATGGGTTGCGTCGAAAATAACGGGATAACCCAATTCACGCATAATAACCAAACTGCGCATATCTGCCACAAGTGTGTTATATCCAAAAGATGAGCCACGCTCTGTTAGTAAGATCTTCGTGTTTCCAGTGGATTCAATTTTTTTGATTACTTGAGCCATATCCCAGGGTGCAGCAAATTGAGCCTTTTTGATATTCACGGCACATCCACTTTCTCCAGCTGCGACTACAAAATCAGTTTGACGAACAAGAAAAGCAGGAATTTGAATGATGTCAACGACTTGGGAGGCTATGTGAATCTCTTCTATAGTATGGATATCGGTTAGAATGGGAATGTTATATTTTTCGCGAACTTCGGCCAATATTTCGAGTCCTTTAGAAATACCGGGTCCACGAAAAGCATGGATAGATGTACGGTTTGCTTTATCGTAAGAGGCTTTAAATACCAGCGGGATGTCTAGGCGCTTGGCCATGCGAACCAGTCGTGCTGCAATATCTATGACACTTTTTCGACTTTCAATTACGCAGGGTCCGGCAATTAAAGCGAGCGGATGACTGTTGCCAAATCCAACTCCGTTAACGGTAAAGTTTTTGCTCATGATAGATTCCGTTCCTGAATAATTTTTTCTGCCTGTATAAGATCATCGGGTGTATCAACACTAATCCCGAAGTCATTGGTTTGAATCATGTGGATACGTCCGCCGATATGCAAGGCTCTGAGTTGTTCGAGTTTTTCGGCTTCTTCTAGTAGGCAAGGTGGTGTTTGAACGAGCTGTTGAAGAAAGTCGCGGCGATAACCATAGATGCCGATGTGTCTCCAATAAGTGTTTTCCGGGAATGTAGTTTGAGCTTCACGGAGGAATGGAATAGCGGCTCGAGAGAAATAAAGAGCGGCTCCGTTGTCATTAAAGAGTGCTTTTACAACAGAGGGATCGTTTATTTCACTTTCGTTTGTAATGGTAGTAATTGCGGTAGCCATTTGCCATTGAGGGTCTTCGAGTGAGTACGCAAGTTGGTCGATAAGAGCGGGGGCAATAAAGGGTTCATCACCTTGAATGTTTATGTAGGCATCGGCGTGAATAGAATCTACTGCTTCTGCAATACGATCGGTTCCGGTAGGATGATCCGAGCGAGTCATTACGATTTGAACGTCTGGCAGTTGGAGATTTTCGACAACTTCTGCGATTCGTGCGTCATCGGTTGCAACGATTAACGAATGGAGACGTTTGGCTTGTCGAGCTCTTTCAACGACGCGTTGAATCATTGGTTTTCCGGCAATCGGTGCAATGCATTTTCCGGGGAAGCGGGTGGAACCCCAGCGAGTGGGAATAATGCCAATAATTTTCATACTCGAGTTCCTTTTTCGTGTATGCGTGGCCGACACATAATATTCACGCTGTTGAGTAATTGAGCGGTTTGAGGAGTAAAGCTGTATTCGGTTTCATAAACGACTTCTCGAATTCCGGCATTTATTATCATTTTTGCACATAAAAGGCATGGACTGAGAGTGCAATATAATGTTGCATCTTTGATGCTTATTCCGTGGTAAGCTGCTTGAATAATTGCATTTTCTTCTGCGTGGTTGCAAATACCATTTCCTAGATTACTCCCTGAGGTTGAATTAGAACTTGCTCGAGGACAACCTCCTTCAAAGCAGTTTTTTACGCCTCGGGGTGTTCCATTATAACCGGTAGATATGATGCGTTGCTCTTTTACAATTACTGCTGCCACTTGCCGACGAGAGCAATTTGAGCGCGATGCGACAACTTCAGCGATGCGCATGAAGTATTCATCCCAATTTGGTCGTTGATCTATTTCCATCCAACAAAGGTATCGAAAGCCTGAACGGGGTGCAAGGGATAGAATCATTGCAAAGACATTGGAGATTGAAGAGTAATCACGTAGATTAGAAGAATGAGTGAGGCTGAAAAGTTTGCAATATGGTTATCGGAAGCAGCCCAGCGTGTCGGAGCGCATTCGGCTTGTTGTATTCGCTTAGACCATCCTGATCTGCCCGATGCCCTTGCTGAAAATAACGCGCGGGTCAAAGCCTGGTTTGCGGCTGGTAAGCAAGGCGAAATGGAATATCTGCAACGGATGTTACCTCAAAAATCTGATCCGTGGTCGACGTTTCCGAATGCAAAAGCGGTGATCGTGTTAACTTTCACGAATGGTTGGGGCGATCCGGAAGCTGTACATCCTTTTCCTAAACCGGAGGCTAATTCCTTGATTGGGTATATCTCCTCTTACGCACGAGAAATAGACTACCATGCCCGCGGGCAGAAGATGCTGGCTGAGCTACGTGTTTTGCTGGGTCACGAAGTAGAGGCCGAAGCTGCGGTCGATACAAAGCCAGTCTATGAGCGCATGTTTGCGACCTTCGGGGGGCTGGGCATCATCGGGGCGAATAATTTACTGCGTGTTCCCGATCGTACTAATGTGCGTGTTTTCATTGGATCGCTGTTTGTGAATGCGGATTTACCAAATGTGATTAATGATGTGAAAATGCCTTTTGGATGCGAAGATTGTATGGCGTGTATTACTAACTGTCCAACCGATGCGATTCGTCCGGGCGAGCCGATTGATGCTCCGCGCTGCATCTCATATCTTACAATAGAAAAGCGATCAGTGCTCAATCGATCGGAGGCAGAAATGATGGGTGATTGGATTTTTGGGTGCGATGAATGTTCCAATGTCTGCCCTCCGAAAGAGAAGGTTGATTCACGGATTCCAGTGGATTTAGCGTGGTTGCTGAAGCAGCCTGCCGGAGAGATTCGAAGAACCATCAAAGGCAATGCAACGGCCTATGCAGGGGTAACCCAGTTGCGCCGAAATGCAGTAGCGATGCTTAAGTTACGAGATGATCCGCTGGCAAAAGAATTATTGAAATGGACAGCTGAGCAGAGTGGAAGTGCTTTGATTCAGAAACAACTTCAGGCGTGGTAGTCAAGTTATCGTCGTTTTATTGTTTACGGATTTTCACGAATTAAAAGTTAAAAAGAATAAAGCTGATTATTGGGAAGCAGGCAGTTAGGGTAAATGTTTTAAAGAGGACAATATGAGTAGAGCGTTTGGCATAATGGGAGCAACTTGGGGCGTAATTGGAATTACGTTGCTATTAGGACGCGGCTTGGTCTGTCTGGTTCCTTATGTGTTGGAGCTTGCGGATAGCGTACTAACGGGGTGGCAGGGTACGGCGTTATTGAGCTCGGTGATTTTGCTTGGCTATACAGAGGGTTATAAAGGATTTCAATTAAGGTTTTCACCACGGGCAGCGGCGCGAGTAAATGTGGTTCGGCGAATCCCAACGTTGACACGTGTGGTTCTGGCACCGCTTTTTTGCATGGGCTTTTTTGATGCAACAAGAAAACGCAAGATCGTTGCCTATGGGCTGACGACGATGGTGGTTTTACTGATCATACTGGTAGAAAGATTGCCACAACCGTGGCGGGGGATTGTGGATGCAGGTGTTCTCTTTGGCTTAAGTTGGGGTTTAGTGTCGTTTTGGTTTTTTACCCTTCGGGTATTATTCGGATTAGGACCGGCAGTTGATCCGGAGTTGAGTTGAGCATTTTGTGCGCTTGTCAAGTTGGGCTTAGATACGCATACTTTCGCCATATATGAGACGATTATTCCATAACTTAAAGGTTATTAAGTAAAGGTATTCGTATGGATGCAGTTCTTTCTATTTTTAATTCGATTTGTTCGTTTGATAATATGAGCCCTTTTTTAGCGGTGGTTATTTTGGTGTTAGCCGGTTTTCTGGGGGGTTGGATTGCGAAGCTGATTCGATTGCCGCATGTAACGGGAAATATCTTGGGCGGGGTGATGATTGGTCCGGCGGGATTAGGTTGGCTGGGTGGACATGATCAGATGCATGCTTTTGAGCCGCTCTCGACTTTTGCGATGAGTCTGGTGGCGGTGAGTATCGGGGGGCATTTATCGTATCGACGTATTCACAATTCATTGCGGCGTATTGTTTCGATTTCATTTTTTGAAGTATTACTTTCGATGGTATGTGTGATGAGTGCGATGCGTTTGGCGGGGATGGATTGGCCGACGACGTGTCTATTGGGAGCGATTTCGGCGTCAACGGCGCCTGCCACATCGATTGCTTTAATTCGAGAAATGCGTGCGAAGGGTCCGTTTGTGAAGACGCTGATTTCAGCCGTGGCGTTGAATAACATTTTTTGTATTACGTTGTTTGTGATGATGCGGACATTTGTTTCGGCATATTTTGAGAGCGGAACTCCGGTAGGTCAGGTGGGGGAGGCTTTGATTTTAACAGGCTATCATTTTTTTGGTGCGATGGGATTGGGTCTTTTATGTGGATATTTGGTTAGGCAGTTGGTAAGCCGCTTGCATCACCATGAATTTTCGATCCTATTACTAGCTATTTTACTATTGAACGGAGTGGCGGAATTACTGATGTTGTCTCCGCTATTAGTTAACCTATTTTTTGGGGTGTATTTAGGAAACAGTACGGAAGTTGCAGAGCGGCAGCTGACAACTTTGGTTCCACTTGAACCACTTTTGTATATCTGCTTTTTCACTTTGGCAGGTGTTTCGTTGCATTTGGATGCGGTGCTAGCGGTGGGCATCATGGCTTTAGTGTATACCGGATCACGGATGATCGGTAAAACGGCTGGCAGTTGGTTGGGCGGTTTGTTGGGGCGCTGTTCGTTGCGGATTCGCAATCAAATGACTTATGCATTATTTCCTCAATCGGGTATTGCGATTGGTCTGGTTATTTTAATGAACAACGATAATTCTATTCCGGATGAGATGAAGCATACGGTCAGTGCGATTGTGTTGGCAGGAGTCACGTTGGCGGAGATTATTGGACCGATCTGCACGAAAGCGGCAGTAAAAAGAGCCAATGAGCATGAGCAAGATCGAGAGCGATTAGTCGAGTTTCTTTCAGAGGAGTTTGTGAAAGTTGACTTAAAGGCAGACGATAAGTGGGATGCTATTCGGCAGTTAAGTGGATTCCTAATGCGGACGCATCGGGTCGAGCATCTGAGTGAAGATGAGTTATATGAGTCGGTCTGCTTGCGTGAAAATGAGATGAGTACGGCGATTGGCGAAGGGATTGCCATTCCACATGGTCATGTAGATAAAGGACCGGCGATTCAGGGTGTGATGGGAATTTGTCCGGAAGGAATTGATTTTGATGCACCGGATGGTGAGCCGGTGAAGTTGATTTTACTCATTGTGACACCGAATGATAAACGAGATATGCATTTAAAGGTGTTGGCAAGTTTATCGCGAATGATGGCTAATCCAAAGATTCGAACCCGCTTGATGGCGGCCCTCTCGCCAGAGGATGCCATGGAAGTGATTGAGAGCGAAGAGGTGCGTGACTACAATTATTTTCTTGAGCAGACGACTGATGACGGGGCTACTCGATAGGATCGAAGCATTTTATTCGAGCTCATTTAATCTATTTATAGAGCGGTTAATTCGACTTGATGCCAAATGGAGGTTCCGTTGATAAGCAGGTCAAGTCTCTGGCTATCGGAGCTCCATTGAAGATGAGCTACAGGATTTGGCGTATTGGTGAAGGCAGGCCAGTAGAGTTGGTTTTTCCAAAGAAGGGTGCCGCTGATACGCGTGTAGACTTTGTAGGAGGGAATGCCTTCGGTATAGTAGAAGGTTTTGAGGCGAGCTTGTTGAGTGCCGTTGGGTGCATTGTAGACGTTGTTATTACTAGGAGGGGTTAGAATTCGGAAAGCGATAAAGACCATGAAGAGCCCCATACCGATTTTCTGAACGGTTTGACGGTTCATAAGCGGTGGAGCAGAACTGATGCCTCGTTTAGTCACTGGTTTCAATTGGTTCTGTAGCAACCGGGGTCTCTTTATCGAAGAAGCGACCTATGTTAAAAGCTCGGTCTACATCTCGTACCGAGAGAAAGAGCATGGCGCTAATGAGCAAAATGGCAAAGGCATTAACAAGAGATGTAATCACTTTTACAGGAACTTTTCGTCGCGAGATGCCTTCATAAAGAGAGAAGACGATGTGTCCACCATCAAGGACGGGGAGAGGGAGGAGGTTAAGAACGGCTAGGTTTATATTGATAAAGCGGATTAAACCGAGTGCGTTTAAAATCCCCATTTTAAGGGCGAACCAGATCATGGTGAAGATGGCTACTGGTCCACCGAGACCTCCGGCGGCTTGTTTGGCTTCATCGGCAGTGGTGAGGGCTTTGAGCAAGCGGAAAATAGAGGATGCATCGCTTTTTATCTGTTCGATGGGATTGCCTGATAGCGTCCAAGGCATCGCGAGGGAACCGCCGAGACTAACTCCGATGAGTACGCGATCACTACTTTCGTTAAAGGCGGGTGTGACGGTGAGTTGAATGATTTCATCATTGCGTTCGACTTGCAGGGGGACCGTTTGATTTGCGGTTTCTTGGACTAGTTCGGTGAAGTGGTTCCAATCGGTGACGGGAATGCGGTTAAAGGATACAACGATATCTTCGGGTTGGATGCCAGCGGCTTCAGCTGGGGATCCAGGGGTCACTCGGCCGAGTACGCAGGGAATGGCTTCGGTGACGCCGGTGATGAAGGTTTCACTCTCTTCGGGGTTATTGGTTTGCAGTGCAATGGTGTGAACATATGAACCGCGTTCTATGGCGAGTTCACTCTGGAATTGATTGCCACCGAGCAGGGCTTCCACTTGTACGTCGTACCAGGTTTTAACGGGATTTCCGTTCACTGCTATAATGCGATCGGCGGGGCGAAGGCCGGCTTCGTAGGCGGCAGATTCAGGAACTACGGTGCCAACTAGGGCGGGGGCTTCGGGATGATCTCCGAGGGTGACAAGCAGGCCAAGAAGTAGAGCGAAGATGATGTTACAGATTGGACCAGCAACGGCAACGGCAATTTTATGCCACGGGGAGACTTCGGGAAGGGGTTGGGGTTGTTCGTTACTGTTTTCGCCTTGAACTCTTTGCATACCTTCTGGATCGAGTTGAGGAAGGGAGACATACCCACCGATGGGAAAGAGACAAATTTTGTAGATAACGCCGTCTACATTTTTTTGAAACAGGGCGGGGCCCATGCCGATGGCAAAAGCGTCGACTTGAAAACCGCATTTCCGGGCGACATAAAAATGTCCCCATTCGTGAACAAAGATAGTGATACCAAATAAAAAGAGCATCATGAAAACGATATAAATTATTTCAAGCATGGTTAAAGTCTTTCGGTTTTATTTACCGGTGGCGAGTAGAAATTGAAGATAGATGTAAAACATAGGGGCGGTAAAAAGCAAGCTATCGATCATATCGAGCAGACCGCCGATGCCGTATGCCACGGAACTGGAATCTTTCTGTTTTACGGCACGTTTGAAGAGGGATTCAACCAGATCACCTGCTGTGCCAAAGAGGGGAAAGAGTAAGGAAAGGACGAGAGCATGCAAGAAACTAAAGCGCAAGCTCCCGATGTATCCGTTGCTGATGAGTAGCCAAAGAATGTTTAAGATGAGACAGAAGAGAATGCCTCCGACGAGACCTTCCCAGCTTTTTTTTGGGGAGATGGTAGTGGCGAGTTTGTTTCGTCCAAAGCGGCTGCCGATAAAATAGCCGCCGGTATCTGAAATTTTTGTGGTGAGGACGGTATAAAAGGCGATCCAGGCGGGTTGGGAAATATCGTCGATAAGAAAGAGTCGAACAAAGAAACTAAAGAGAAAGGGGACATAGATAAAGCCGAGTAAGGTGCCGAGACCGTGGTTGAGTCCATCGCGCATATCGCTATAGCCAAGGAGTCGATAGAAGGTGGAGATAACAACGAGAACCATAATCGTCCATAGAATGGTATCAGAGGGAAGAATGCTTTCCTTAGAACTCGCGGGGTTGAGCATGTAGAGCCAGGTGGCGATGCAAAATATGATGCCAATCGCAGTACCCCATTTACGGGAGGAAGAAAGTCCTCCGGCGATGAGGAGGGTGTAAAATTCCCAAAGTGCGAGCCCGCAGATAGCGAGAAGAATCAGTAGCGCGATGGGGTGCCCAGCAGGAATATTCAGAAAAAGAATAATTATGAGAAGAGCGATGATTGAGCCGGTGCTTATGCGTTTGATATCCATTAGGAAGATCCTTTGGTTGAGTCGAGCGCGCCGAAGCGTCTTTTGCGGTGGTTGAATTCCTTTAGCGCTTCATAGAATTGAGGTTCTCGAAAGTCTGGCCAAAGGGTATCGGTGACAACGATTTCGGCATAGGAGAGTTGCCAGAGCATAAAATTAGAGAGGCGGAGCTCGCCACTGGTTCGGATCATGAGTTCGGGATCGGGTATGTCGGGTAGATAGAGGTTGTTTGTGATATGCTCTTCGGAGATGTCGCTTGGCTGAAGAGTTCCGTTGGCGACGGCTTGCGCAATTTGTTGGGTGGCATGAGTTATTTCTGTACGGGCGCCGTAGCTGAGTGCAATAACGAGTGTATGCGCTGAGTAGTGTTCGGTTTGGCGCATAGCCTTTTCGATGCGTTTGCGAACGGGAGCGGGGAGTCGTTCGATTTGCCCCATAATACGCAGGCGAATCTGGCTGTTGTGTAGTTCTTCTTCATAGGTATTGAGAGATTCAATGAAGAGTTTCATCAATCCTTCTATTTCTGACGGAGGTCGTTTCCAGTTTTCGGTGCTAAAGGCATAGACCGTGACTACTTTAACTCCTAAATTAGCGGCTGCACGAAGAACTGCACGAACCGATTGAGCACCTTCTCGGTGACCTTCAATTCTAGATTTTCCATTCGCTTCCGCCCAGCGCCCGTTGCCATCCATGATGAGAGCCACATGCTGGGGTATGGTTTTAAGGGATGGAGGCTGGAGGGTCATTCGCTTCTTAAGATGGTACTTGCTCGTTTTGGACCCACAGAGAGAATAGAGACCTGTACGCCTGTAATCCGTTCAAGATATGCTACATAATCTTTGGCTTTTTCGGGAAGTTCTTCCCATGTGGTGCAGTGGGTGGTGGGTGTTTGCCAGCCGGAAACGTCTTCATAGACTGGTGTGCAACGCTCAAAGGTGCGGAGGGAGGCAGGCATTTCTTCAATCCTTTTTCCATCTATTTCATAAGCGGTGCAGACTCGAATGGTTTCAAGGTTATCCAGTACATCGAGTTTCATGAGTGCCCATTCGTCGATGCCACCAATCATACACGCATAACGAGCCACGACCGCATCAAACCAGCCACAGCGCCGGGGTCGTCCGGTGGTGGCCCCAAATTCCGCACCTACCCGAGCAATATGTTCGCCGGTTTCATCGGTTAGTTCGGTTGGAAAGGGTCCACCGCCGACCCGAGTAGTGTAGGCTTTTACAATGCCGATCACTCGGTCGATCGATTGAGGTGGAACACCTGCTCCAGATGCAACGCCACCTGCACCAGTATTGGAGGAAGTAACGTAGGGATAGGTTCCGAAGTCGATGTCGAGCATTATACCTTGAGCGCCTTCGAAGAGGATCTTATCCTTGTTTTGCATGGCAGTATGCAAAAGAGGAATCGTATCGGTGATATAGGGTTTGAGTTGTTCAGCGGCTTCTTTGACGTTGGCAAGCAACGTATCGAGCTCGAGTGGATCTTTTCCTAAGGCGATAAGTTGATTATTTTTTGAAATAGCTATCGTTTTGGCACGTTCAAGAAAGTCGTCTTCAAGTAGATCGCACATGCGAAGACCAGTGCGGTCGGCTTTATCGCTGTAAGCGGGGCCGATACCGCGTTTGGTGGTTCCGATTTTGCTCTCATTAGACCGAACGCTTTCTTTGGCGCCATCGAGTGCTTGATGATAAAGCAGAACAAGATGGGCCCGGTCGGAAATGAAGAGTCGATTTTCGAGTGGAATATTTCGCTCTTGGAGTTCGCGTAGTTCTTCACACAGGCCGATTAGATCGACTACGAGGCCGTTGCCGATAACGCATTTGCAGTTTTCACGAAGAATACCGGAGGGTGTGAGATGAAGAACAAATTTTTGATCACCAATTTCAACGGTATGGCCCGCGTTATTTCCACCTTGGTAGCGGACAACCCAATCGGCATCGCGCGTGAGAACATCGATGATTTTTCCTTTCCCTTCATCACCC
>DOEU01000066.1:14780-14966 GCA_003532555.1 Verrucomicrobiota bacterium
CTTTCCCTTCATCACCCCATTGAGAGCCGAACAGTACCGTATTTGACATAACACTTCCTTCACTTGATGCTTTGGTTTGTTTTTTTATAGATCGAATAAACGCTGAAAACTACGGAAAGCAGTGGTTGGCGTCAAGTATGTAGGTGAAGTAGGGTTTTTGGATGTGATAAACTGCTTGATGGATGC
>DOEU01000054.1:0-2169 GCA_003532555.1 Verrucomicrobiota bacterium
CCGAGGGCTTGGGCAGATGCGGCTTGAAGGGCGGGAGCTCCTTGTTTGAGTTGATCGATTAAATAAGGTGTGGCAGTGGGGGAGGCGATCTCTTCAAATACGGTGATGATTAGCATTTTTTGTTGAGCATCTGCAGAAGATATTAGTTCACCGAGGATCGGAATGGCACCGGTTGCTTTCATCGCTCCGAGGGCTTCGATGGCGATGGCTTGGGCGGCGGGTTGTTCAAGGCGTAGGGCGGCGGTTAAGGGGGTGATCGTGTTAGGATGTTCTAAATGGGCTAGGGCTTGAACAGCAGTCGTGATGAGTAGTTTATTGGTTTGGTTGAGGCAGGCGGCTAGGGGAAGAATAGCTTCGGGGGTCTGGAGGGTACCTAATGCTTCAGCAGCGGCAATACCGATGGATGGATCGCTATCTTCAAGGGCTTCGATGAGCTTTAGATGGTTTCCTGTGGATTCCCATTTGGAAATATCATCAAGTGTACGACTGCAGCTGGCAAGCATCAGTATGGTGATGCTCGTGAGCAAAATATAAATCAGTTGTTTCATAGGTAAGCCTCCATCAATCTTCTAATCTATATCGATTCTGCCTTATGGGAGGCAAGTTAATCAGTTAAGACGGTTAGAAGTTTAATAGAGGTCGGTTGGACTCGATCGAACGGCTGGCATTCATAATTTGGAAGAAAGAGAACTTATGTAGTTTGGTTTGTGGACCTATTTTTAAGACGCTAGGAGAGTCTTAAAAAAAGTTGTTGGAGGAATAGATTTATTTAAAATGGTGGAGATGGGGGGAATTGAACCCCCGTCCGAAAACGAGTCACAGCAGCGTCTACGTGCGTAGGCAGACATTAAAAGATTCGCCGCCTTTGCTGCCGTCTACCAGGGCCACATTGGTCGCTAGGATCCTGTTAAATCTTACGCCACATCCCGTATCCTCGGACTAAGCGCCAGCTTGTTATCGTCGCCTCTATCCCCTAACAAGCTTCAGGGTAGAGACGTAGCGGAACTATGCCGCTAGTGCGTAACTTTCGTCAGCATTTATAATTTTGGACTCCTTTTTACGAGGCCTGGAGACCAACCTCGGCACGCAACTGAAGCTTCTACGAATCCGTCGAAACCAGTCATCCCCATAAGGAAGATTGAAAGGGAACACCATAAATGACGAAAGGTCAACAACGGGTTTTATTGTCGAGTGTGGCAGAATAGGGTAGAGGTTGGTTTTATGACGCAAGCAAGGAGGGCAATATGAGCGAGTGGATTCAAGGGACAGGACATGTGGGTCTTTCGGTAGCGGATCTGGATGAGTCGATTCAATTCTATGAAGAGGTATTGGGGTTAAAGGTAAGTACCAAGCGCGAAAAAGATGCCTTTATTCAGATAGGGGAAGCGGATGTATTGGCCCTCTTGCAATTTCCTGGCGGGAAAGCCGCGTTTGATGAGCAAGTTCGTCCACGTTACCGTGGAAAGGCGTTTACCCATTTTGGTTTACGGGCGCCAAATGTGCAGGCCGTTTTTGACTTTCAGGCGCGTTTGCAGACTTCGGGCGTGGCCATCGTGAAGGAAGCTTATGAGCGATGGGATGGCGCTAGCTTTTATTTTCTCGATCCCAATGGGCATACGCTGGAGTACATTTATTTCGATCCTAACGCAGAAGCTCCAGCTTAATCTAAGAGCAAGGATTCGATCTCTTCAGCAATTTCATCACAGTCGTCGAGGTGAACGCCGGTGAACCAAATTTTTTGCGGATAGATCATAACGTTTGGGCCTGCTGCGCATACGCCAAGGCAACCGGATTCGCTCACCCGTACCTGAGGCTTCCAGCCACGTTCTTCTGCAAGGATCTTTAGACGCTCTTTCACAGCAGATGCTTCACCTTCCGCGCATGACTTGGTTTCGTCCTCTCGTTGCCGAGTGCATATAAAGATATGGACTTTGAAGCGGGCGGTTCTTTTTTTCATATTTGATCTCCCAATGGGGATAGAATGGGCAATTAAGAAGCAGACGAAAAGAAGAACCATTCAATTTTTAAGCGCGAAGGTTTTTTCAGCTACGCAGTTGACGCCTTGCTCGGTTTTCGTATACTTCGCGCTTCCTTATGAGGCGAGATAGCTCAGTTGGTAGAGCAGCGGATTGAAAATCCGCGTGTCCCGAGTTCAAATCTCGGTCTCGC
>DOEU01000054.1:2488-2649 GCA_003532555.1 Verrucomicrobiota bacterium
GTTCAAATCTCGGTCTCGCCACCACTTTTTACCCTTTATTTATTGGGGATTCTTCATTTCCGGCTCCGCTGATCGCCATAATTGGCTCGGTTTGCAATCTGCCGCCCCTTATTTATTCACTATAAAACTACGGTTCTGGATTCACCCGTTTAAGTAAAAAA
>DOEU01000053.1:0-373 GCA_003532555.1 Verrucomicrobiota bacterium
GATTGTTTGGCGAAAAAAGATTTTCAATCCGATACGAACTTGAAAAAGATGCAGCAGTATTTACTGCATAAATGGAACTAAATAATTGGTGGGCGAGGCGGGACTCGAACCCGCACGCGATTAAGCACCAGAACCTAAATCTGGCGTGTCTACCAATTTCACCACTCACCCGTTGTGAAGGGAAAGAACGTAGAAGGCTTCGGGGGTTCGTACAAGTTCAAACTTCAGCGTCTTGCCATGCCTGCTGGAGTTGTTGAATTATTCTGTGTGACTGGGAAGATTTGTTTAAGGCACTCAGAACACAGAAGGCAGTGAAGGCGTGTTGTCGGAGGGTCGCCAGTTTTTCTATTTGAATTCCACCAATCGCAACACT
>DOEU01000053.1:778-6959 GCA_003532555.1 Verrucomicrobiota bacterium
GGGCCGATGCCGATGTAGTCGGCACCTGCGGCTTGGGCGGCTTGGGCTTGCTCGAGGTTATGGGTGCTGAGACCTATCCATTTATGAGGTGCATTCCAGCGCTGGCGGGCTTCTTCGATGGTGCTATCTTGTTGCCCTAAGTGTACTCCATCGGCATCTGCTTCTATGGCGGTTTCAAGGTGGTCGTTGATGATTAAGGTGGTTTGAGATCCACGGGTTATATTGCGAAGACTCAGGGCTTGTTTTAGATAGATTTTGGGCGGCGTGTTTTTCATGCGTAATTGAAGAAAAGGCACATGCGCATTTACCGCGGCTTCTGCTGCTTGTTCATATCCAACAAGCGGGTCGGTTAAAATTAAATACAGTCCTTTGAGGGATTTCATGGACGCAATGTAGCTTGCCTTGGGGAATCTGTAAATCATTCCAAAATTAATTGTGCTAAATTTTTTTTTTATTGATGTAAACATGATAATCTCAATCACTATGGAAAAGTTACTATTTACATTATTCATTTTATTACTTGTTGTTAATTCGGTGTCAGGTCATTTATTCAGTTTACCGGATGGGCGTACTATCGAGGCAACGATTCGATCGTTCAATGATCATTCTGGTTTAGTTGAATTGGAACGGTTGGATGAGAAAATTGTTAAGATTAAACCTACTGTTTTTATTGAGAAGGATCAGCGTTACATTCAGATGTGGTCAGTAGATCGGTTATTTCTTTCTTCCCTAAATCTGCAGATCGAGGTGGATGATGTGGTCTTGGATCAGTGGAAAGAGGAGGAGTATGCAGACCTTACTGATACCGCGGGAAATACAGAGCGTGAGTTAATGAAAGATACACATTATGAAAAGATAGCTTTTGAAGTGACTTTGAAGAATCGAAGTGCCGAGCCTTTTGAGGACTTATACGTTGAATATGTTATTTTCTATGAGCAGTCGCAGGAGTCATATGAGAAGCCGAAATTACAGCAACTGACGAAGCGTGATAAGGTGGAGATTCAGCGGGTTGATGGAAAATCAACATGGGTAAAGAAGACGGATAATGTGACGGTTCATAAAGATAATATCATGAGTAAGAACTGGTCATCGGGTCAGTCAAGAACCGGCGGTAAAGGTGAGGTGCATGGGTTGCGCGCAAGATTGTGTAAGAAGATGTTGGATGGGTCGGTAAGTTATCGTGAATTCACGAGTCCTACGTCCTTTTCTGAAACTAGATATCCATGGCCGGATTGATTTTTTTTATAATTTGAGCGACGTGGGAAATGGATTCGGTTTGGACGAGTTTTGCACGGAGTTCGGCGCAACCGGGGAATCCTTTGCAGTAGATAGAGTAGTAGCGGCGAAGGATATGAAAATTTTTGCTGCCTTGCCAGACGCGGTCAAAGAGTTGGGTGTGAGTCCAGAGCATTTCTAGTTTTTCTGCTTGGGTTCGTTCGCGTTGCTCTTCCATGAATAGCCAAGGGTTATCAAAAATACCGCGACCGATCATAGCTCCGTCGAGTTGATGTTGGCTGCATTTTTCGCGGGCTTCGCGAATAGATTTAACGTCGCCGTTGCCGATAACGGGGATGTTGGGTGCGATTTGATCTCGAAGGCGAGCGGCTTTGGCAATTTCATTCCAGTTGGCGGGACCAACCGACATTTGTTTTTGTGTGCGTCCGTGAAAGGTGAGGGCGGCGGGTCGAGTTTCTAAAAGATGGGCTGTCCATTCTTCGGTGGCGATGGATTTGAGGCCGATTCGGGTTTTAACGGAGACGGGTAAGTGACTGGCTTGCTGGGCAGCTTGTATAATCTCTTTGGCGAGCGTGGGGTTGCCAATGAGCCCGGAACAGCAGCCGCGTCGGACGACTTTGGGTACGGGGCAGCCCATGTTGATATCGATCCCATCGAACTCCATTTCATTGGCGATTTCACGGATGACTTGAGTGTAATTTTCAGGAGTATTACCCCAGATTTGGGCGACGATTTTGACGTTCTTCTCTTTAAGAAGTTGGCGTTCTTCGTCGGTTACGCGAAGCCGATGAACAATGCGCTTGCGGGCTTTTTGATGCACGAGCCCGTCGGTAGATACAAATTCGGTCATAACGACATGCAGGGCGGTTGGATCGGCAATATTTAGAAGAAGTTCGCGCAATGCCGTGTCGGTTACGTCTTCCATCGGAGCTAGCGCAATAATGGGTCGATCGATCATATTCCAAAAAGAACTCATCTGCAATTAGGCGTGATTGGGATGAAGTGCAGGCATGATTTTTTCGTCTAATTTTGGTTCAGGCTCTGTTCCGTTCATCTCAACTTCGAATCCGGCATCTTCAATCATTTTCTTGTCTGTTTCATAATCTTGTCCGCCAGTGGTAAGATATCCGGCCGTAAACATGGAGTTAGCAGGATAAAGGGCGAGTGCTTGAAGATTGAATAGGGTGGTTTCTCGTCCACCGGCAATTCGAATTTCAACGGAGGGCATCACGAAGCGCATCATGGCAAGAGCTCGTAAGCAGTCGTTGGGTGTAAGTGGGTTTGGTTTTCCGTGAAATGCGGTGCCTGGTCTTGGATCTAGAAAGTTGACGGGAACTGAATCGACTTGAAGGTCGGAGAGTGCAAATGCTAGGTCGACTCTGTCTTGCATGGATTCGCCCATACCAAAAAGCCCGCCACAACAGAGGTCTAGACCTACTTTTTTAACCAGTTTGGCTGTATTGACTCGATCGTCGAAATCATGTGTAGAAACCACTTCAGGGAAGAATTTTTCGGAGGTTTCTAGATTATGGTTGAAGCGGTTTACGCCAGCTTCTTTCAAGCGGATTGCCTTTTCTTCAGTGAGCATACCGAGAGATGAGCAGATTTCGAGCTGGGGATGTTTTTGTTTTATTTGGATAACGGCTTCACAGATGGTATCGACTTCTTTTGGAGAAGGGGAGCGTGTACTGGACACGAGGCAATAACGTTTGGCTTGGCGATCAACAGCGGCTTGAGCGCCATCCAGAATAGTGTCAACAGTTTGCATATCGTAGCGTTCAACGTCGTTGATCGCCTTGGTTGATTGAGAGCAAAATGAACAGTCCTCGGGGCAAACTCCACTCTTTACATTGCGAAGAAGATGGAGAGAAACGGTGTTCCCAAAATAGTTATGGCGCAAGTGGTAGGCCGCTTGCAGAATATCAAGTAGTTCGCTGTTGGGTGCTTCTAAAAGGGCGAGAGCTTCTTCGGGGTTGGTAGTCCCGCCGTCGAGAATGCGTGAGCTAATTGATTTCCAGTTCATGTTATGTGTTCTCCGTCTTTATATCCGCCTTTAATGTAGGGATGTAAAAGGATGTTGTAAATAATCGTGATCAAAAATCGAGATGAAAAGATGAAATCATTTGACTCATGACACGATTGTTTTAGTGTTTACCAATCGCTAGGGGTGCTTTGTGAATCATTGCTGAGAAAAACCCTTGGAACCTGATGCGGATCATGCCGATGAAGGGAAGCGTGAAAATTAGGTTCCGCGATAAAGAGCATTTAAAAAACAGGAGCCGTTATGATTCAACAGAAACATTCGTACACTGATTATGGGGATGCATATCCCAATTCACGTAAATTGTATGTAACCGGAAGTCGTTCAGACATTAATGTTCCGATGCGTGAAATTCGTTTATCTGACACGAAGAAAGTAGATGATTTGGTTGAGGAGAATGAGCCAATTTGGGTGTATGACACGAGTGGACCTGCGACAGATCCAACGGTGGATTTGGATCTGGAGAAGGGATTGCCGCGCTTACGTGAGGCCTGGATTGAAGAGCGCAATGATACAGAATGGATCACCGAGCGTGGATATCAGGCGGGGGATGATGGATTGGGTCAGGATGCGAAACGCATTCCTTTTGGTCCTGCCGATAAGCAGGTACGTTGTGCGCTGAATAATGCAAATGTAACGCAAATGCACTATGCGCGGCAGGGTATTATTACGCCGGAGATGGAGTTTATTGCGATTCGAGAAAATATGGGTCGAGCGAAGGAAGTAGGGCAGGTATATTGTGCGTCCGAGCATCAATCAGGCTTACTTCAGGAGGCGCAGACAGCTGCAATGCGGCATGCCAATCATCAGCATCCAGGAGAGTCGTTTGGGGCGGCTATACCGGCGTTTATTACGCCTGAATTTGTTCGTGAAGAGGTCGCGACTGGACGTGCGATTATACCTGCTAATATTAACCATCCTGAAGCTGAACCGATGATTATTGGACGAAATTTTCGCGTTAAAATTAACGGTAATATTGGTAATTCAGCGGTGAGTTCAAGTATTGGTGAAGAGGTGGAAAAGGTTCAATGGGCTACGTTGTGGGGTGCGGATACGATTATGGATCTTTCGACGGGTGAAAATATTCACGATACGCGGGAGTGGAATATTCGGAATTGTCCGGTTCCAGTTGGGACGGTGCCGATTTATCAGGCATTACAGAAGGTGGGAGACCGGCCGGAAGATTTAACGTGGGAGCTTTTCCGCGATACGCTGATTGAACAGGCTGAACAAGGGGTTGATTATTTCACGATCCATGCGGGTGTTCTACTGCGATATGTGCCGATGACGGCGCAGCGGGTATGCGGGATCGTGAGCCGAGGGGGTTCGATTATGGCAAAATGGTGCGTGGCGCATCATAAAGAGTCGTTCCTTTACGAAAATTTTGATGAAATTTGCACTATATGTAAAAAGTATGATGTTTCGTTGTCGTTGGGCGATGGCATGCGTCCGGGTGCCGTTGCGGATGCAAATGATGAAGCGCAGCTGGGTGAGTTAGAGACGTTGGGTGAATTGACCCTACGGGCATGGAAGCAGGATGTTCAGGTGATGATCGAGGGTCCGGGTCATGTCCCATTGCAGGCGATTAAGGCGAATATGGAATGGGAGTTGGATGTTTGTCATGAGGCTCCTTTTTACACGTTGGGTCCGTTGACGACGGATGTGGCACCAGGCTATGATCACATTACGAGCGGCATTGGAGCGGCGAATATTGGTTGGTATGGCTGTGCGATGCTTTGTTATGTGACTCCGAAAGAGCATTTGGGCTTGCCAGATAAAGAGGATGTTAAAGAAGGGGTCATAACCTATAAAATTGCGGCCCATGCCGCGGATTTAGCGAAGGGGTTCCCTGGTGCTCAAATGCGGGATAATGCACTGAGTAAGGCGCGGTTTGAATTTCGTTGGGAGGATCAGTTTAATTTGGCTCTCGATCCAGTTCGGGCTCGCGCATTCCATGACGCAACGCTGCCGAATGATGAGGCCAAAACAGCGCATTTTTGCAGTATGTGTGGACCTAAGTTTTGCTCGATGCGTATTTCTGAAGATGTTCGCCAATATGCGGCAGAGCATGGGTTTTCTGCTGAGGAAGCCTTGGAAAAAGGAATGGCAGAGAAGTCTCAAGAATTTGTAGGTCAAGAGGGTGAGTTGTATCAGTAGAGAGTTATCCCATGTAGCTTTCTCATTGTTTCCGGCTTGAGGTCGGGTATGATTTTACTTTTTATGAGGAAAGGTGAGTGAGCGTATGATTGCAAAAGATAGTACCTATGTAGTGATGGGCATTTTGAATACCGATTCGATTGCGTATTCAACAGGGCGATTAATTGAGGCGCTAGGTGGAAAGGTTATTTGGACTGCGCAGAATGAGCGCATGAAGAAGATCTTCTTTGATCGTGGTTGCAAAGACTTGAGCGATGAGGTGAAAGCGTCGATGGATTTTCGGTATTGCGATGTAACAGAGAAAGAGGAGGTCGAAGCTCTTTTCGCTGCTACGGGGGCGATTGATGGAGTTTTGCATTCGATTGCATATGCCAACCCAAAGACGTGTTTGGGTGGAGAGGCGCTTTATACGGATGCAACTGAAGATGTGTTGCAGGGATTTCATATTAGTGCGGCTTCGTTGGCAACAGTTGCAAACTTCGCAGTTCCTCAGATGAAGAAGGGGGGATCGATTGTTACGCTCTCTTTTGAAGGGCAGCGTCCTTTCCCCTATTATAATTGGATGGGGGTCAATAAGGCGGCCCTTGAAGCGGTTGTTAGGGCTTTAGCTCGTAACTATGGAAAAGACCGGGTGCGAGTGAATGCTGTCTCGGCAGGTCCATTAACGACGAAGGCGGCATCTTCGATTCCTTATTTTGAACATTTATCAAAAACCTGGGATCAGATTAGTCCGTTGCCGTGGGATAC
>DOEU01000053.1:7285-11207 GCA_003532555.1 Verrucomicrobiota bacterium
GTGAAAGATAAGGAAGAGGTAGCGGGTGCCGTGGTCTTCTTGTTGGGTCAATTTGCGAAGAAGATTACGGGTCAAACTTTATTTGTTGATGGTGGGGCTAATTTTATCGGTGGCACGTTGATGGATTTTGAAAAACCGAGTGCAAGCGAAGGATAGAGCATGGGGTTAGGAATTGGAATTGTCGGATTGCCGAACGTAGGCAAGTCGACTTTGTTTAACGCGTTGACACGCACGCAGCATGCTGAGAGTGCCAATTATCCGTTTTGTACAATTGAACCGAATAAAGCGATTGTTTCGGTTCCGGATAATCGACTAGATCGATTGGCTGCTATGGCGTTATCGCAAAAAAAGATTCATGCTACGGTTGAATTCGTTGATATTGCGGGGCTTGTTAAAGGAGCGAGTCAAGGGGAAGGGCTAGGAAATAAGTTCCTGACCAACATTCGTGAGACAGATGCGATTCTCCAGGTGATTCGTTGTTTTAATGATGAGCAAGTGGTGCACGTGGATGGATCGGTCGATCCGATTCGCGATATCGAGATTATTGAAGCGGAATTGATCATGGCGGATTATCAAACGGTTGAGAGTCGGTTACCTCGTTTAATCAAGGCAGCGCGTGGCGATAAACTCTTAGCGCCTTCTGTGCCATGGTTTGAGGCTCTGCTGGAGCATTTAGGTGCTGGTAAGATGGTGTATGCTTTTGAAGATCGTGAGAGTGATATGGCATTACGATTATTGGGTGAGACTCAGTTTTTAACGGATAAACCTTTTATCTATTGTTGTAATGTCGATGAGGCTGGATTGAGTGGATCGCAGGCATATGTGGAGCAAGTTGAGCAGTATGCGGCAGCACGTGGTGCAGAGGTGGTTCGTATATGTGCCAAAATGGAAGAAGACCTCAATGGAATGGATGAGAGTGAACGGCTTGAGTTTTTGGAGGAGTATGGGGTTTCGTCCAGTGGCCTCGATCAAATTATTCAGACAGGATATCGAACGCTTGGATTGATTAGTTATTTCACGCAGGGACCGAAAGAGTCGCGAGCGTGGACGATTTGTGCGGGTGATTTGGCACCGCATGCGGCTGGCGTGATTCATACCGATTTCGAACGTGGATTCATCCGTGCGCAAGTAATGTCCTATGATGATTTTGTCATTAATGAAGGTGAAGTGGGTTGCCGTGAGGCGGGATTGCTTCGAACGGAAGGACGTGATTATGTCGTTCATGATGGCGATGTGATTGAATTTTTATTCAATGTATGAAGATGCGTTCCGTTTTTTTATACAAATTGAATGAATGTGGAGGCTTGTAGTCTATGGTACTGAAACCTAGAGGGAGTTTATTTTGAAAAAATATATTGGAATCGCAGCTGTTATGCTGATTAGCCATTTAAGTTGGTCAGAGAGTAAAATAGCATTTGTTGATATGCAGGATCTATTTACTCGTTTTTATAAAACACAGCTGGCTCAGGATCAGATTCGGCAGCAGGCCGATGAGATGAATTTAGAGCAGGATCTTATGAAAGACAATATCGAAGAGATTCGGTCTACAATTGAACAATTACGAGCCGATTCGCGGGACACAATGTTAAGTTTGGAGGTTCGCTCGAATAAACGGGTCTTGATGGAGGAGCGGTTGATCGAAATGCAACGTCTTGAGCAGGAGATGAATAAGTATGAAAAACTTCGCACCCAGCAGATTGATGAGCAGAATACACGGATGACTATAAAGTTGTTTGATGAAATTCAGGATCAAATTGTTATCTATTCAAGAGCGCATGGGTTTGATGCGGTTATGGATCGGGCTGCTAAAAGCCGAATTGGGATTAATGTGATCAATTACGTTAACCCGAGTGTGAATATTACAGAGGCTGTCTTGGAGAATTTAAATGAAGGGTATGATCAGATGATTCCGATGGTTGAAGAGGACTCGAAGTGAAGCTCTCAGAATTAGCTGAGCGCTTAGGTGCTGTTTTAGAAGGCGATGCTTCGCTTGAGGTGGAGCAGGTGAATAGTCTTGAGCAGGCTAGAGTAGGCGAACTAAGTTTTTTATCCTCTGAACGGTATCACTCAATTTTAGAACATAGTCAGGCGACTGCGGTCTTGGTTCCAGCTGATTTTGAAGGATCAGCTTCGTGTGCTTTGTTACGGGTGAAAAACCCGGATCGTAGTTTTGGTGAAGCTGCCCTTTTATTTTATGCTGCTCCTCCGGTTCCTGTGATGGGAATTCACCCATCGGCGGTTGTGGCTGATGACGTGGTACTGGGAGCCGATGTTTCGGTTGGTCCGAATTGTACGATTGAGGGCCATGTGAAGCTGGGAGATGGGGTGGTGATTGGATCTAATTCGATTGTCGGATACGGTTCCCAGCTTGGAGATGCGGTTTATTTGCATGCTTCTGTGACTCTCCGTGAATTTTCAAAGGTAGGGAATCACGTCATTATACATAGTGGAACGGTGATTGGTTCTGATGGTTTTGGTTATTCAGTGGAGCCGGATGGTTCGCGTCGGAAGATTCCGCAGATTGGAATCGTTGTGATTGAGGACGATGTGGAGATTGGGTCAAATGTTTCAGTGGATCGAGCGCGATTTGGAAAAACGGTGATTGGACGGGGCACTAAAATTGATAATTTGGTTCAGATTGCGCATAACGTCACAATTGGACCGGATAGTGTTTTATGCGGCCAGGTAGGTATTGCGGGTAGTACGAAAATTGGCGCTAAAACGATCTTAGCAGGTCAGGTTGGGGTGGCGGGCCATCTCACGGTTGGAGACCGTGTGATTGCTAATGCCAAAACAGGAATTGTTACTGATATTGGAGAGGATACGCATGTTATGGGTATGCCGGCAGTTCCTAAAAAGGAGTTCCAACGTGGGTATTTTGGGATGCTTAAGTTGGGTGCTCTACGCAAAAAAATTAGAAAACTTGAAAAGCAAATTGATTCTCTTATTAAGAAATAAGTAACGAGTTTGAAATTATTTCTATTGAAATTATACATTTTTGTATTTCACTAGAAGATTGCTTTGCTTAATCTACATTATTTATGGCATACAAGATGCATTTAAATTAAATAACGAAAAACTTTGAAGGTTTAATGACAGTAATCAAAAAGAGGTATTAGAAATGGCACGAATTAAGTTAGAGTATATTTGGTTGGACGGATATGAGCCGGTCCAAAACTTGCGCAGCAAAACAAAAGTGGTCGATGGAGATTATACATCATTTGGCCTTGAGGATTGCGAAATGTGGGGATTCGACGGAAGTTCGACGTTACAGGCAGATGGAAGTAGTTCCGATTGTATGTTGAAGCCAGTTGCGATCTATCCAGATGCAACACGTGAAAATGCATTTTTGGTGATGAGTGAGGTTATGCTTCCTGATGGAACACCGCACCCTTCGAATCATCGTGCAACAATTCTTGATGATTCAGGTTTTTGGGTTGGCCTTGAACAGGAGTATTTTCTATACAAAGATGGTCGTCCGTTGGGTTGGCCTGCTGTGGGTTATCCAGAACCTCAGGGCGAATACTATACGGGTGTGGGCTTCAGTAATGTGGGTGACATTGCTCGTGATATTGTTGAAGAACACTTAGACCTATGTATTGCTGCAGGTATTAATCATGAAGGTATTAATGCTGAAGTAGCAAAGGGGCAGTGGGAATTCCAAATATTTGGAAAAGGCTCTAAGCGAGCCGCAGACCAAATGAATGTGGCTCGTTATATTCTACAGCGTTTGTGCGAACAGTATGGTGTGGATGTTGAATACCATTGCAAACCATTCACAGGTGACTGGAATGGATCGGGTATGCACTGTAACTTCTCATCCACTTACATGCGTGAGACGGGCGGTAAAGAGTATTTCTTGAAGCTGATGGACGCATTTGAAAAATATGTGCATGAACATATTGCGGCCTATGGGCCTGAT
>DOEU01000035.1:0-1898 GCA_003532555.1 Verrucomicrobiota bacterium
TTTTTTTTATAAAAAAGAGATAACTAACGATTTACAATATATAAAAAGAGCTGAATAGAGATAAAATAAGCATACCTCGAAAAGCTAACCCACGCTCAAATAGCTAAGCACTGTAAGTGCCAGCCGCAGTATCACCGCCCCGTCCCGTCCAATTGGTATGAAAAAACGTACCCCTCGGAGCATCTACTCGCTCATAGGTATGAGCTCCGAAATAATCCCGTTGCGCCTGCAATAAATTTGCCGGTAATCGAGCCGTTCGGTAGCCATCATAGTAGCTCAGCGCCGCACTAATCGCAGGCATCGAAATGCCCAATTCAGTCGCTTTCATAACAACACGCCGCCAACCTGCTTGCGCCTGTTCAACGGCCTCCTGGAAAAAAGAATCTAATAATAAATTCGTGAGCGCCGGGTCGCGATCAAAAGCCTCCTTAATGCGCCCTAAAAAAGCCGAACGAATAATACATCCACCGCGCCACATTAACGCGATTCCACCATTATTCAATGTCCAATCATGCTCCTCTGCCGCAGCCCGCATCAACTGATACCCCTGCGCATACGAAACAATCTTCGAAGCATATAATGCCTGCTTTAAATCTTCCACCATCGCGGCAATATCGCCTTCAAAAACACCCACATCAGGACCTCTTAAAATAGACGAAGCTTTCACTCGCTCCTCTTTTAAAGCAGACAGACAACGAGCAAAGACAGCCTCTCCAATTAAGGTCAACGGCTGCCCGCAATCCAACGCTGAAACCGCCGTCCACTTCCCAGTTCCCTTTTGCCCGGCGGTGTCCAAGATTAAATCAACCACGGCCTCACCCTCATCTGTAGTATACGCTAAAATATCGCGCGTAATCTCAATCAAATACGAATCCAATTCCGCCTGATTCCACGCATCAAAATGATCCGCCATCTGCGCATTGCTCAACCCCAATCCAAACTTCATCATCTGGTAGACTTCACAGATCATCTGCATATCACCATATTCAATTCCATTGTGAACCATCTTCACAAAATGCCCAGAACCATCCCGACCAACCCAATCGCAGCAAGGTTCTTCCGAATCCGTTTGGGCTGAAATCGTTTGAAATATCGGTTTCAAAAGTAACCAAGCAGCTTCAGAACCACCTGGCATAATAGACGGTCCCTTTAAAGCACCCTCTTCACCACCTGAAACCCCAGCACCTATGAAGAGCAACCCTTTGCTCTCTACATATTCCGTTCGACGAATTGTATCGGGATAATGGCTATTTCCCCCATCAATAATAATATCTCCCTCTTCCAAATGGAGAAGCAACTGCTCGATCAGTGCATCCACCGCCTGCCCCGCCTTAACCAACATCATTACTTTTCGAGGCCGCTCTAATTGGTCACAGAACGCCTCGATCGTATGGCAACCCACAATTTGTTTTCCTGCACCGCGCCCTTCAACAAACCTATCAACTTTCTCCACGGTTCGATTAAACACGGCAACCGAGAATCCTTTATTTGCCATATTTAAAACCAAATTTTCACCCATAACGGCTAAACCAATTAATCCAATGTCTACTTTTTCACTCATCTGCAATCTATCCTCTACATTAGTAAGAATTGAAAAATAACCTCTAATCCAGACCAGTACAATGACCGATCAAATAAACTCTATCACATGCTCCATAAACCACTTTCGTTGACAAGCCCCATTCAAGGCGATAACAATGAAAGAGGAGAAATCGTATGGAAATTAAACTGACTGATACCATTGGCAAACTCGGACTTCCCATATCGGAAGTCTACAATCAAGCTGGCACAAAAATTTACGAAGCCCATGACGATCTCCCCTGCGAGTTCTGGTCACAACCACTTCTAGAAACAATCGAACAATACATCCCCCTTCAACCTGGAGACATCGAACCCAT
>DOEU01000035.1:2296-4730 GCA_003532555.1 Verrucomicrobiota bacterium
CCTGAAAAATTTCAACAATTTGTTCATAATTTTCGCCAACAAGAGCCCGAAGACCAATACTTGATTATTCAAGAAATTGTCGCTTTGCTCGGCAAAGGCGTCAATCGCTATGGTGAAAAAATGCGCGCCATGAAAGAATTACTAGATGAAAAATGGGACGAACTCATTCTTTTTCAAGGACGTGGAAAACCTAATCTTACCACGCTCCAAAATGGAAAAGAATATCTCAGCACCGCATTAGCCGCCTATTGTGAAAGCAAAGGCGTTCATCTCGATCAAACCGCAGGAAGACTTGCCTTTGAAGCTATCTTGGAAGCCGCCCTAGAAGAAGAACATATGGCCGTCTTTAAACAAATTTAATGCGAACCGCAACACGCTGGCGTAGTCGACGCCTGAATAGCTGACTGCAAGAAACCCGCCCCCGATACGGCTAATACAATCAGTAGCGCAATTCCCACCCAATGGGTCCAATTAGGTAGACGATTTTTTATTTTTATTATCTCAAAATTTTCCAACATAGCTTACCTCTAACCATGGTCAAAAGTACTTCCCGCACTTTAAATTACAAGCCCAAATCCATAAGAAACCCATCTCATCCATCTCATTCAACCCTGCATATTGCGATTGCCTTTCCAATGAGTCCAATGGCATGCTTCATCTGTATGTTGAAATCTGCCAACCACATTAGCCAATTCTTAGATCAAATCGGAATTGATCTATCTGAAGATCGCCTTCCTGAACTCATTCAAGAAGCCCTCGATAACGAGCGTCCCCTTCCCGCTCACCTCGCTGAACACCTACAACTTAAAGAAGATGAGTTCCTCACCATACTCGCCACCGCCATGGAACTACCGTTTGAACGACTCAAAGAGATTGAAATTGAATCCATACTACTCAACAGCGTCCCCCCAAAAGCTATTTTCCAATACAACACCATTCCCGTGCGAGAAGAGAAAAATGCCCTGCTCTTTGCAACAGCCGACCCGTTCACTCATGGACTTATCGATGCACTTCAGCTTGCTACTTCACGCCGCGTTCGACTCCTTCTGAGTCCCATCGACGATATCACCGAAGCCGCCCGTAAATTCTACGGTGTTGGAGCCGAGACCCTCGACCAAATGATGGAAAACAACCAGCTCGACTTCGATGATGAAGGCGACCTCTTGAAACAAGATCTCAGCGATCTCGATCAAGAAGCCTCCGTTGTAAAGTTCGTTAACCAAGTCATCTGGGAAGCCTATAAAGATCGTGCAACCGATATCCATATCGAACCGATGGAAACCGACCTCCGTATTCGATACCGCATCGACGGCGTCCTTCGCGAAACCCCCATGCCACCACAACTTAAACGGTTTCAATCCTCAGTCATCTCCCGCATCAAAGTAATGTCAAATATGGATATCGCCGAAAAACGACTTCCTCAAGATGGCCGTATTAGCATTCGTATTCGCGGGGAAGAAATCGATGTTCGTGTTTCCACCATGCCCACCGTCTACGGAGAAAGCGTCAGCCTACGTTTACTCATGCGCGGAGGAGGTCTTATAACGATGCGCGACCTAGGTCTCAATAAATACGATACACAACAGCTCACCAAAATGATCACGCGCCCCCATGGTATTCTTCTCGTCACCGGTCCTACCGGTTCAGGAAAATCCACCTCACTCTACGCATGGCTACACACCATCAACTCGGTCGATAAACGCATTATGTCTGCCGAAGATCCCATCGAATATGAAATGGCTGGCGTCAATCAAGTGCAGATGCGACCTGAAATTGGACTCACTTTCTCCAGCGCCCTACGCACCTTTCTTCGCCAAGACCCCGATGTCATCATGGTCGGGGAAATAAGAGATCGTGAAACCGCTGAAATTGCCATTCGAGCTGCCCTGACAGGTCACCTTGTATTTAGCACAATTCACACCAACGACTCAGCTAGTACTGTCACCCGACTGCTGGATATGGGAATCGAACCTTTTCTCGTTTCATCATCCGTCGAAGGTATCGTTGCACAGCGCTTAATTCGTCGATTATGTAATAGTTGTAAACGCCCTGTTAAGCTAGATAAGAAATTTCTAAAAGAACACGATTTTCCAATCGAAAAGCTAGCCCCGATTAATCCAATATATGAAGCCGTGGGCTGTGATGAATGCAGAGGTTCTGGATATAAAGGACGATCTGCTATATTTGAGATTCTACCCATCACCGATGAGATACGCCCCCTGATTGTTGCCAACGCCACCGCAAGCTCCATCAAAAAAACTTCGATAGAAATGGGCATGAAGACCCTACGTCAAGATGGGTGGGAAAAAGTGCTTCAAGGCATCACAACCGTCGATGAAATTCTTCGAGTAACCGAAGAAGCGGAAACCGAAATCAGTTAATTAGTAGGGGGAAGAATTCCCTCTAATACCAACTGATCATCCATCTCCTTTGT
>DOEU01000035.1:5142-12208 GCA_003532555.1 Verrucomicrobiota bacterium
GCTCGACGTTGTGCCTGTTGCTCTGGAGATAATTGCGGCTCGACCGGTGGCTTAGGTTTTGGCGACTTTTCAGGAGGCCGGAAACCAGAACCAAATCGACGTGGGGTGGCCGCCGTCGTATTTTTAATAACAGGGACCGGAGACTTCGCAAGCGAAAAATTAACCCGCACACCATCTCGATCCAAAGTGGCCGACGATTCCTCTAAATTCACCGCAAGCAGTTTCATTCCACGAAAACTTTCTCCCACGCCCAACATAATGCTCTTTGGATCTCCCGGCTTCGCCGTCTTGTTTTGGAATCCCGATCGGATCTCACCTTGATTCGTCTCGAAAATAAAACAAAGACGCAGTTCTTTTTCTGCCGCCTGTGCCGCAGCCTTAGCCAATGCCATCTCCCGCTCAGGAGTCACTTTCGGTTCTTCAATAACCAATTCCTGCCCAAAGGGTTCACGCTCGATAATAAGATCATATCGCGAAGCATCATAGACTTTATCAGCTTGCACTGAAAGAACCGAACCTATCACGCAACAGACCCAAACTGTAAAAGAAGAGCTGATACTCATACGTAAAAGATGATTCATACACCTCCGTTCGTCAAGCGCGCTTCATCAGCAACGAATAAATAGGAACCCCCACCACAAAAAATGGTTCTTACGGTAAAGCCAGTTTGCCATTATAATATTCAACGATATGGCCCCGTTCAATCAACCAACCTAATGGTTTCAAAGCCGCCCGCCCTTCATCCGAATCCGCCTCAAGACTTGGCAATAATGCTTGTAATAATTCATTGCGCGTACAACCTGGCTTCTTTTTCAGCACACTAAATACCTGTAAAACTTCTTCAGACACACCTGATTCATCCAACTTGATCGGCTTGATTGCCGTAACATAATTAATCTTACCCACCTTAAAGAGATGCAACTTCATATGCCTAAATGCTGCTCGCATCGCATGCGATAAATTCAATGGGAACCGACGCTCTTTCACCAAAACTCGATTAATCATCGCCGTTAACACATTATCTTTACTCGCAAGAACAATTGCCAAAGGTACCACCACTTTCCGCGATTTAACCGTTCTATGATCCGCATGGCGCACCATATGTTGTTCAGCCTGACGCCGTGTCATCAACACTCCCGCCGGCTCAGTCTTCAGCCGAAACCGCTCCTGCTTCGAAACTGCGACTTTCCACGCCTCAACCATCTCTTTATCTTTAACCACTTCTAACCAAGCCTTGCAACGCTCCAACGGTTGATCTGGAAAATGCATCGCGTGCCATTGCTCCACCGCCTCCGCATAACTATGATGATTCGATGGACCAATTATCGTATTCGTTTTTGTGCAACGACTCACACCCGGAAAACTGCCCTTCGGTGGATCCCGCTCCTCAACAACCACATCAAAAAACTGATCCAAATGATTCCGTATCACATACGATTGCACCGCTGATTCATCTACTGAAACAAAACCGGAGACCCCACACTGGAAAAGACGAAACTCCGTCTCGTTTTTCAAAACCTCTAACTTAACGCAGCACGCATTTGCATCTGTGATTAATAAATTTGCCAAATCGATCAACGGATACGCACGATGACTCTGATGTACCTGCCGAACCACCGAAGCCAAATGCTTCTGATTCGGCAAAAGAGTAATCTCCAATGGATAATCTGACAGAGACGCCCGGCGGCGTTCGGCAGCTTGCGGCTTACCCAGCCTAGTGGTTACATCCATATTTCGCGACCGATCCGCTCCCTTTCGCTCTCGCCCAGATCCTCTCTCACTTCTCCCTCGTTCTCGCCGATTCGAACTCCTAGATCGCTCCGAAAATGCACGCTTATAAGACGTTTTATTCGGCTGGTCCCAATTCGGACCAAAATCCAATCCTTCTAACGCTTCTGCACCTAAAGGTTGATGCTCTTCAGAACTCGATTCATCTTTCATATAAACCTCAGTTATATTACAATATTGATACAATAATCACACTATATCGCAATTTAGAAAAATGAAAAGACCGAATACAGAGCGCGAATTAAATAAACTTAAGGTAAACAGATATCATTAATATATTGAAATATCCGGATAAACGGATATACATCCTTCATGAGTCACACAAATCCATCACCAACCGATCCCGAATTTTACACAAATCCGGCCGGAAAAAACTTTGCTGAACAACTTCAGCAAAAGCATCTCATATTAGATGGACCGATGGGTACAATGATTCAACAACATCCTCTCGAAGAAGCCGATTTTCGCGGTACTCAATTCAAAAGTCATCATTGCGATCTCAAAGGTAACAATGATTTACTCACCCTCACCCGTTCCGATCTGATTAAACAAATTCACATTGACTTTCTTGAAGCCGGTTCCGATATCGTTGAAACTAATACCTTCAGTTCAACCTCAATCTCTCAATCAGATTATGAACTTGAAACACATGTTCGTGAACTCAACATCGAAGCCGCTCGACTTGCCCGGCAAGCCATTGAATACGTACAAAAAGAAACCCCAAATCGTAAATTCTTTGTCGCTGGCTCCATCGGCCCCACCAATCGAACGGCCTCTATCTCCCCCGATGTAAATGATCCCGGGTACCGCGCCGTTACCTTTGATGATCTAGTAGAAGCCTATACTGAACAAGTAGAAGCCCTTATAGAAGGAGGTGTCGACTGCCTTCTAGTCGAAACCATTTTTGACACTCTCAACGCAAAAGCCGCCCTCTTCGCCATCGAATCCATTTTTGAAGCAAGCGGTGAGCGACTACCTATCATGATTTCAGTCACAATTACCGACAAATCAGGACGAACATTATCCGGTCAAACACCAACCGCTTTTTGGTATAGCATCGAACACAGCCAACCCATCTCCGTGGGCATCAACTGCGCACTCGGTGCGGAAGATATGCGGCCCTACATGCAAGAACTCGCCCATATCTGCACCTGCCACGTCAGCATCTATGCCAATGCGGGGCTCCCCAACGCCTTTGGCGGCTACGATGATACCCCCGAACAAATGGGCACCATCTACCACGATTTTGCACAACAAAAATTAGCTACCATCTGGGGAGGCTGTTGCGGCACCACCCCCGAGCATATTCGCGCTATGAAAGAAGCCGTCAGCGGACTTCCGATCCGCACGCCCAAGCCTCGCGACACCCATCCGCACTTCAGCGGCCTCGAGCCACTGCACATCGACGAAGCATTCAACTTCGTAATGGTCGGCGAACGAACCAACATCACTGGATCCCCAAAATTTGCGCGCCTCATTCGAGAAAACGACCTCGACGGCGCCCTGCAAGTAGCACGACAACAAGTCGAAAGCGGTGCCAATATTATAGATATTAACATGGATGAAGGACTCATTAACTCGCAAGCCGTCATGGTTCGCTTTCTACACTTAGTCATGTCAGAACCCGATATCTCCCGCGTTCCCATCATGATCGACTCCTCCAAATGGGAGGTAATTGAAGCCGGACTCAAATGCGTTCAAGGCAAATGCGTTGTGAACTCAATCAGCTTAAAAGAAGGTGAAGATGCATTCCGATCTCAAGCCCGCTTAGTCAAAAAATATGGAGCTGCCTGTATTGTCATGGCATTCGATGAACAAGGCCAAGCGGACACCACCGAACGACGAATTGAAATCTGCACGCGTGCCTATCGAATTTTAGTTAATGAACTTCACTTCGATCCCACAAATATCATCTTTGATCCTAATATCTTCCCCATTGCCACCGGGATGGAAGAACACCGAATAAATGCCACCTCCTTTTTTGATGCCACACGTATCCTACGCGACACCCTGCCCGGCATCTCCGTTAGCGGAGGCGTCAGCAATATCTCCTTCTCCTTTCGAGGCAATAACCCAGTACGCGAAGCCATCCATGCAGCCTTTCTCTACCACGGCAAAACGGCTGGCCTGAACATGGGAATCGTCAATCCCGGCATGCTCGAAATATACGATGAAGTCGACCCCACTCTTCTAAAAATTGTCGAAGATGTGGTATTGAACCGCACTGATGAATCAACCGAAAAATTAATCGAATTTGCCGAAAACGTAAAAGGAACCGATAGCCAAAAAAGCATCGCTCAAATCAAAGCATGGCGTAGTGAACCAGTCGAAAAACGCCTCTCTTATGCCTTAATAAAAGGCATCGTCGACCACATTGATGAAGACGTCGAAGAAGCCCTAAAAAAATACCCTCGCCCGCTCAACGTAATTGAAGGACCGCTCATGGACGGCATGGGCATCGTCGGGGATCTCTTTGGCGCTGGAAAAATGTTTCTTCCACAAGTGGTAAAAAGTGCCCGCGTTATGAAGAAAGCCGTCGCCTATCTTCTCCCCTACATGGAAGATGAGAAAGACGGCTCCTCAAGTTCGGCTGGGAAAATCCTTCTTGCCACCGTAAAAGGCGATGTGCATGACATCGGAAAAAATATTGTCGGTGTTGTACTAGCCTGTAACAACTTCGAAGTCAAAGACATTGGCGTTATGGTTCCCTGGGAGACAATTCTAAAAGAAGCTCGTGAATGGGGAGCCGATATCATCGGGCTTTCTGGACTCATCACCCCCTCTCTCGACGAAATGGTCACCGTCGCCCGTGAAATGGAACGCGCCAACATGAAAATACCTCTCCTTATTGGCGGAGCCACAACCAGCAAAAAACATACCGCCGTCAAAATTGAACCTGTTTTTAGCGGACTCAGCGTACACGTTACCGATGCCTCGCGCGCCGTCACCGTAGTGCAATCACTTCTTGCACAAGATATCAGCTATCGCCGCACCATCCGCACTGAATATGAAGCATTACGCGAATCACATACAGCTTCTCAAAAGGAACGTTTATTCCTTCCACTCGAAGCCGCGCGTGAAAACCGACTGGAACTTGACTGGAAAAACTACACCCCTCCCACTCCTGAATTTATCGGCATTCGCGATCATCAAACCTCCCTTGAAGAGTTGGTCCCCTATATCGATTGGATGCCCTATTTCTGGACATGGGATATTCACGGACCGTACCCCGAAATGCTCGAGCAAGAAGGTGAATTGGGTGATCGCGCCCGTGAAGTGCTTCACGATGCCAAACACCTCCTTGAACGCATCGTGAACGATAACCTCTTTACACCCCGAGCCGTCCATGGCTTTTTCCGAGCCGCCCGTGAAGGGGATGATGTTCTTGTCTTCGATGAAAACCAATCCCCCCTTGCAAACTTCCATTTCCTGCGTCAACAGATGCAAAAAAAAGATGCTACTCCCAACCGCTCAATCGCTGACTTCTGCGCCCCCAAACAAAGCGGAATTGCTGATTATGTTGGTGCCTTTGCCGTAACTGCCGGCTCAGAAGTTAATGATATTGCCACGACCTATCGCGCCGATCACGACGACTACAACTGCATTCTCGTGCAAGCCCTCGGCGACCGCCTTGCCGAAGCCTATGCCGAAAAATTACACCAAGAAACACGGATTGCCTGGGGCTATGGCGCAAGCGAAAACCTCACCATCAACCAAATGATACAAGAGAAGTATCAAGGAATTCGACCAGCTGCTGGCTATCCCGCCTGCCCCGATCACACCGAAAAAAGAACCCTTTTCAACCTACTGAATGCCACCGAACACACAGGCATTGAACTCACTGAAAGCATGGCCATGACCCCTGCTAGCTCCGTCTCAGGCCTCTATTTCTCTCATCCAGAATCCCGCTATTTTCCATTGGGTCGAATCGATCGAGAACAAGCCGCCGATTATGCAGCACGAAAAGGCTGGACCCTAAAAACGATTGAAAAATGGTTATCACCTAACCTAGGATACGATCCATGAGTCTACTGGAAACCCTCCAACACAAACCCCTTATCGGGGATGGCGCAATGGGCACCATGCTCTACGCAAAAGGTATTTTCATCAACACCTGCTACGAACAACTCTGCCTTACAAAACCCTACCTTATCGAATGCGTTCATCGAGACTATGTCGAGGCAGGCGCTGACCTCATCGAAACCAATACCTTCGGTGCCAACCGCCTCAAACTCGAAGCACACGGCATTGCAGATCAACTTGAAGCCATCAACCGCACCGCCGTTCATCTCACTCGAAAAAGCGCAGGACCCAATACCTACATCCTCGGATCTGTCGGGCCCCTACTCCAATCCGATCAACTTTTCAGCGATCGACATACCTCCGAATTGGAACACCTCTTCCATGAACAAATCCTACTACTCGCCGATGAAAAAGTCGATGCCATTCAACTTGAAACATTCACCCACGTTGATGAAGCGGAACTCGCCGCCCAAATTACTGCTTCATATAACCTACCCGTTTTCGTCTCCGTAACCGTCGGCAAAGATGGAGAAACCCGCCGAGGCGAACGCATTGAACAAATTATACACCAACTCGATGCCTGCGATGCCGTTGACGCCATCGGTATCAACTGTGGACTCGGTCCCGCCGCCGCCTTTAGCATCGCTGAACGTGCCCTTCCATTAACCTCAAAACCCTTCAGTGTGAACGCCAACGCCGGACTTCCTCAAGAAGTCGACGGACGTCTCATTTACATGTCTACTCCCGAATATTTCAGTGAATATGCCAAACGACTCATCGAACTTGGCGTTCGTATGGTCGGAGGCTGCTGCGGTACCACTCCCGAACACATTGCCACCATGGCGAAACAGGTTAAATCACTCTCAGGCGTAAAAGAACATCTCCATATCAAGCACCATACCGATCAGGAAGCCACGCCGATAGAAACCATTCCAACCGCTGCAAAATGTCGCTTCGGCGCTAAACTTGCCAATGGCGAAAAAGTCACTTCCATCGAAATCACCCCCCCTCGATCAATTGACCTAAAACCGATGCTCGAAAAATGTCAGCAATGCTATGACGCAGGCATCGATGCCATTAATATTCCCGATGGACCCCGCGCCAGTGCCCGCATCTCTCCCATGGTTGCCGCCCTCGCCGTCGAGCGCGAAATCGGAATAGAAACCGTTCTACACTACTGCTGTCGCGACCGGAACCTAATCGGCATGCAATCTGATCTACTTGGGGGCTATGCTGGCGGGTTACGAAACTATCT
>DOEU01000067.1 GCA_003532555.1 Verrucomicrobiota bacterium
GATGCTCATGATTATCGATATTTTCCTGAACCTGATTTATTGCCATTACAGCTGAGTGAGGAAGTGATTGCTGCTTGGCGGTCTGAACTTCCGGAGCTTCCAGAACAACGAAAAGCGCGCTATGTGGAGTCGCTTGAATTGCCGGAGTATAATGCATCGGTTCTTACGGCTGATAAAGCAATATCGGATTGGTTTGAAGAAGTTTTAATTCATACCTCGCATGTAAAAGCGGTATCCAATTTTATTATGGGCGAGATGATGCGATTATTGGCTGAAGAAAATAGTGAAATTGGGGCGTGCAAGATTACGCCAGCCGCATTAGCTAAAGTGGTTGAACTAATCCATGCAGGGACGATTAGTCATGGAGCGGGAAAACAAATTATAGAGATTTTATTTAAGACGGGTGGAGATCCTCAACAAATTATAGACGAAAAAGGATTGGCTCAAGTTTCCGACGATTCCGAGTTGGAAAAATGGGCGGATAAATCCATTGAAGAACATCCGAAGCCAGTTGATGAGTATCGGGCGGGTAATAGCGCTTCGATTAATTTCCTCATGGGTCAGGTCATGAAGATGAGCCGGGGAAAAGCAAATCCTGGAGCTGTTATGCAACTACTCAAACAGAAACTGGATGGATAAGTAAAAACTTGAGCGGACAGCTCTCACACTGTGGTTTTGATCGACAATAGGTTTTTCCTAGCCGAACAATGAGTGCGTGATATTCATTATAAACGGTATGTTCAGCTTCTAATTCTTTTGTAAACCGTTTTGCTAGTATTTCATAGGGCTCATTTTCAGTGCTCCAACCATGTCGGGTCATGAAGCGCCGTGTATAGCTATCGACAACAAATACGGGTCGATGTGCCGCATATAATAGGATGGAATCAGCGGTTTCGGGACCCACTCCCTTCCAACTTAAAAGTTCCATTCGGAGTTCTTGGGTTTCCAATGAAAAGAGGGTCTTGGTTGAGCCGTTAAACTTTTTGATCAATGTGTTGCACATTCGTTTTATAGCGGATGCTTTTTGGCGATAATACCCTGTGGAGCGTATCCATGATTCCAATTTTACGGATGAGATTGATGCGAGTGATTCGATGTTAAGTGCGTTTTCGTCTTTGAGTCTTTTGGTGGCTTTTTCCACCTGAGTCCAAGAGGTGTTTTGGGTGAGAATGGCGCCGATCATCATTTCAAGTGAAGAGGTGGCTGGCCACCAACTTTGAGGACCCCACTCGTTTAGCAATGCGTTATAGACGGTTTTAGAAATAGTCATTTCTTAGTGTGCTTCGAGCCAGTTGTCACCGGTTCCGGATTCAATGAGAATAGGGATTTGCATTGGAATGGCTTCTTGCATGAGTGATTCGAGTTGAGGAATGAGTTGAGCTTCTTCATCAGGTGCTAGATCGAATACTAATTCATCATGTACTTGAAGGAGCATGGCTGTTTTGGTCTGCTGTTTTTGTAATAACTTTTCAATTTTTATCATGGCAATTTTAATCATATCTGCAGCGGTCCCTTGAATAGGGGCATTGATGGCATTACGTTCAGCACCGGAACGAACCATTCGATTCTTGGCATTAATATCGCGGATATATCTACGGCGTCCGGTAACGGTTTCGACATATTCATGTTGTTGAGCGAAGGCAATCGTACGGTCAAGATACTCTTGAACGCCGGGATAAGTGGCTTGATATTGTTTGATAATGGTCGCCGCTTCACCGCGCGGAATACCCAAACGTTGTGAAAGTCCGAAAGCTGAAATACCGTAGATGATCCCAAAATTGACCATCTTGGCTTTACTGCGCATTTCACGTGTCACTTCACTAACACCCACTTTAAAGACATTGGCAGCCGTCGCCGTATGAATATCTTCGCCACTGCAGAAGGCGTCTTTGAGTCCGGTGTCTTCGCTGAGTTCAGCCATGATCCGAAGTTCAATTTGGGAATAATCGCAGGCGAGAAGTTTGTAGTTTTGCTTGGGTATAAAGGCGCATCGGATTTGGCGTCCTTCTTCGGTTCGGATGGGTATATTTTGAATATTAGGGTTTTGAGAAGAGAGACGACCTGTTGTGGTTACGGCTTGGGAGAAGGTGGTGTGAATTCGTCCTGTTTTGGAAGAAATTTCAAGCGGAAGTGCGTCGAGGTAGGTATTTTTTAATTTACTCAACTGTCGATATTTTAGGATCTCTTCGACGATCAGGTGCTCGGGTGCGAGCTCAGATAGGACTTCTTCGTTGGTCTGATATTGTCCCGTTTTGGTTTTTTTAGGTTTTTCGACAATATGTAAGAGATCGAAAAGAACTTCACCGAGTTGTTTAGGGGAGTTGAGATTAAAGGGCATTCCTGCACGAGTATGAATCGATTTTTTGAGTGTGCTGATGCGTTCGTCTATATCCGTTGATTGACTTTTTAGAATATCAGGATCAACGGTGATGCCCCGAAATTCCATTTCAGCCAAAACAGGCAGCAGGGGCATCTCGATTTCATAAAAGACTTTTTCTAATGCTCTTTCGGTGAGTAACGGTTTGAGAGCATGCCATAGCTGAAGCGTGATATCGGCATCTTCTACAGCATATGAGGTCAGCTGATCAAGCGGAACATCTCGAACAGAAATCTGTTCGCTTTTCTTTTCACCGATGAGGTTGCTTAGGGCAATGGGTGTATATTGAAGGATCGATTCTGCCATTGCTTCTAAGTTGTGGCGTTGATCGGGATCGATTAAGTAGTGAGCCACCATGGTGTCAATCATCGGACCTTTGAGTTTGATTCCATGCCATCGGAGCACGCTTAGATCATATTTTAGATTTTGCCCGATTTTTGTGATGGACTTATTTTCGAACAGGGGCAGAAAGGGGTTAAGGCTTTCATATGCATCGGTGGGATTGATGGGCAGAGATACAAACCAGCCTTGGTTGGCTTTAACTGAAAAGGCGATTCCAACGATCTCGGCTATTTTTACGTCTAAGGAAGTGGTTTCTAGGTCGATACAGATTTCGGATTCTTGGGTTAAAAGATCAGCTAGATGTTGTCGCTCTTCGGCGGTGGAAATCAATTGATAGGCGATAGTGCGATCGGTGATAGTTTCATAGATTGACGTGGAGGAGAGCTTTGGTTGTGACGGTTGTTGTGAGAAGAGGTCATCACTTGAAAATGTGGGTGCGGGTTCTGGGGCGACATCGTCGGCATAGATCCGCTTTAGCATGGTTCTAAATTCAAGTTTTGTAAGTAGTTCTTTGAAAGCTTTATGTTGGATTTCGCCGGGAATTAATTCAGTTGGTGCCACGTCGATAGGAACTTCACAGTGAATAGTTACTAATTCTTTTGAGAGAAGGGCCTGTTCTTTAAACTTCTCTAAGTTTTCTTTCTGCTTCCCTTTGAGTTGATCGGTATTTTCGAGAATGGATTCAATAGATCCAAAGGTAGCGATGAGTTTTTGAGCGGTTTTAGGACCTATGCCGGGCACGCCGGGAATGTTGTCTGAGGCATCTCCGGCTAAACCTAAAATATCAATGACTTGATGAATTTCTTCGATGTTCCATTGTTCACATACCGCTTGAACATCTAATAATTCAGGGTCACCACCACCACGACCTGGTTTAAGCATGTACGTGCTGGTGTCTACAAGCTGAGCGTAATCTTTATCGGGTGTGACCATATAGGTTTCGAACTGTTGCTTTTGAGCTTGGCGGGCGAGGGTGCCGATTATGTCGTCCGCTTCGTAGCCTGCTAATTCGAGTATTGGTATACGCATTAGTTCTAATGCTTTTTTGATGATGGGAATGGCATATCGAATTGCTTCAGGTGTTTCATCTCGATTGGCTTTGTATTCAGGAAAAATGTCATGACGGAAAGTGGGTTCAGATCGATCGAGTGCTACAGCTAAATGGGTGGGTTCATGGTTTTTTTGTATGTCAAAAAGCGTGTTGAGAAAACCGAAAACTGCGGAGACATCATCTCCGGATGAAGTAATACGTGGATTACGAATAAAGGCAAAGTAGGCGCGATAAATAAGCGCCATTCCATCAATGAGAAATAGTTTTTTTGGCATAATTGGTATCCTATATAAATGAAGACTATAGTGATTTGCAATTGGATTGTCTGGTGGAAGTTGAGAGTAATAGAAAACGTGTTTTTAAGGTTTGAACATTGCTTCAGTGCGTTGGGTTGGGTAGGTTTTTTTATTGATATTAATTTTTGGAGCTGTATCGAATGAGAA
>DOEU01000008.1 GCA_003532555.1 Verrucomicrobiota bacterium
TTTCCCAGGCAGCGCAAACAAGGTAGAGGACTCGCCTGCCGTAAAATCAACATCCAGCGGAGAGAGTGCCCGCAACAAATTCGGGAAAGGCACATACTCGCCAAAGGGAACTAAATGCTGTTTGTGATAGGTGCTTACCGTCCCTTCGCCTTCATCATAGAGCAAAGCGCTATTATGCAACTCTCTACCCCCCGCTCCCTCACTAAAATCCATCGTACCCACCAACAGAGGAACTCCATCACGCGTCAATCGATTCACCAATGCTCGACTCGAAAAACTTAACCGAAAATAATCTGGCAACGCCGTCTCAGGCCAAACCAAGAGCTCCACCTGATTCATCCGTAATGCCGCCGAACTCAATGTTTCCAATCGCTCACGGGTTTCAGCCATCAACTGAGCATCGCGACGTGACGTCTGCGGAATATTCGGCTGAATTAACCCGACCTGAACAGGAGCACCCACTTCAGATGCCCCAAACAATACTTGCATACCAAATGCAACGCTCAATGCCAGTGGGGTCAACCCCAAAATCAACTCAAAGTGCGGCCGATATTTTCTAAACTGCCGGTGTTTTACATACTGGCGAATTGTTAAAAATACCCCCATGTTCATCCAAACAATCACTGCAGAAACAACTGCGACACCTCCCCACTCAGCCACCTGAATCATCGCCGGATTTGCATATTGAGAAACTCCTAAAGCATTCCAACCAAAGCCTGTAAAAAGGGTCCCTCGCAAATATTCAAGTCCAGTCCATAACACCGTCATAAACATCATGATACGAATATTTTTAAAGAAAGACCCATCGGACCAAACGCGCCCACACCATGCAGCCGCTACTCCAAAAGGAATAAAGTAAAACGCACAATAACTTACGATAAAAAGAAGAGCCCCACCGGTTCCAAATTTAAATGCCCACGCATCCACCGTGTTTGTCATCTGCCAGAACCACGATAAAGAAACTCCGTAAAAAACCACTCCACACAACCAAGACAACGCCGCCGTTTGGCGAGCGGATAGCGATTGGACCGCTAACAACAACGGGACCAGCGCTGTGAAAATAAGAGTCGACTGGCTCCATCCGGGGAAACTTGCCGCCAACATCAGCCCCGATAAAACCGCGCCACCACAACGCAAGGCTCCTATTTTATTCCATTTAAAAATCATAGTATCATTACATCTGGCCGAGTGATCCAACCCCTTAAATCACGCTCTCTATCTAAAACATCCTCAACATACGCCGCTACCTCACCAACCCCCTCGTGCTGTAGGATGTCAAAAAATCGCTGCATACCTTCGGATTTAATACCCCGAATCCCTAAAACGCCTCGCCCGTGATCTGCATCCCACAAGACCACCAACTGTTTTAATAAAAGTTGCATCGAACGATATACCATTATTTCATGCAACTCCTCTTCCGATACCATTAACCGACTTAAATCAAAAATCCACATCGTCTGATTCTGCAAACCCGACCACCGACCCGGTGCAATTACCCCCCGAGAAAAAAAAGGGAACAATGAAGCAAAAGAATCTATCTGCTCAAACCCACCCAACCAGCAGCTAAAATAAGGCCCATACACTTGATCACGTAATAAGAGCTCTTCAGCGTCTTTATCGCGCCCAAGGCCGCTTAATCCTTTCGCAGCAAGCAATAATAAATCAGCTCGATTTAGAACTATAAACCCCGCTTCTTCGCAAAAAAGTGCCACTCCCGAAGCTATATGATCTGCTTGTTCACCGCGAATACTTGGAACCGAATGCAAAACATCTAACAACGGCTCATGCCAAGCCATCTCTACCGCATAAGATCCTATACTCATTCTCGACCAATCAGCCGCTCCACTTCATTCATAAACTGACCTGCATCTCGAAAGCGGCGATAGACCGAGGCGTATCGAATATAAGCAACCTCATCCAATTTAACCAACGCCTCCATTACCATTCGACCTAATACGATCGAAGGAATTTCACGCTCAAATTCCGATTCCGTCTGACTCGTGATAGCATCTGTTATTCGCTCAAGTTGTTCCACACTTATGTGCCGCTTTCGACAAGCAATCGCTAAACTCTTCATTAACTTATCACGACTGAACTCTTCTCTACGACCATCCCGCTTCGTTACTTGAAGGTGAGCACGCTGAACCTCTTCATAAGTAGTAAAACGATGCCCGCATAAATTACATGCACGACGACGACGAATTGCAGTCCCATCGCGAACCTCTCGGCTATCGATAACACGATTATCTCGCCCCTCACATTTTATACATCTCATGCGTTAGCTCCCATCATCTTTCCTGTAGACAGTAAAAAGTTATTGCACATTCCACCAACAAAAAAACGGCGGAACTCACCCGCCGTTTTTTTATTTAAGAAGTTTAATTAACCCATCTATTTTTTACGGGTTGTTTTCTTGGTTGCCTTCTTCTTCGTAGGCGTTTTCTTTACTGCCGCCTTTTTCTTAGCAGGGGCTTTCTTCTTAGCTGGTGCTTTCTTCGCTACCGCCTTTTTCGCAACTGCCTTTTTCTTAGCTGGAGCTTTCTTCGCTACCACCTTTTTC
>DOEU01000050.1 GCA_003532555.1 Verrucomicrobiota bacterium
ATTTCTATCATGTTTTAAATCCGTATATTTTTGTAAGTATTTTAATCCCGTATTTTGAGTACAGCTTTTTTGCTTTTTAAGTTGCTTCTATTTAAAATTAACGTAATTTTTAGTACTTTCGCAACGTATTAGATTTATGTAATGAAAAATAGCGTTAATAAACCTTTTCGTAAAAAAGAGAATGAAGATGGTACAACAGCAAAATCAAAATAGTGATTCAATCGGCATAGATCCACAGATTATCGCACAACTGAATCAATTAACTGGAAATCTCTCACCTACCCAACAGAGCTGGCTAGGCGGATATCTCACAAGCATAGCTGCACAAGGAGGTATCGCGCCTGCCAGGCTAGAAGTAGGTGGCGATCACGTTCTCACGATCCTGTACGGATCCCAAACCGGCAATGCCCGATCAATCGCCGAAGAACTTAACGAAGCTGCACACGCCGAAGGCATCACAACCGATCTCGTATCAATGGGAAAGTTTAAGGAGAAAAATCTAAAAAAAACCAAAAACCTAGTAGTACTCGTCAGCACTCAAGGTGAGGGAGATCCACCCGACGATGCTCTTAATTTTGTCGACTTTCTCAATGGCAACAAAGCACCCCAACTAAAAGAAACGCGCTTTGCCGTCTGCGCCCTTGGAGATAGCAGCTATGAATTCTACTGCAAAACTGGAAAAGATTTTGATGCCCGCCTGGATGAGCTTGGCGGCAACCGCCTATTTGATCGCATCGACCTCGATGTTGACTTTGATGACGACGCCGAAGCATGGATTGCATCAAGTATAGCCACCCTCAAGGAAATCCTACCAAGTGCACCCGCATCTGTAGCGGAACCCATCTTATTTTCGGCCCCAGCAACAGGAGTTAAATACACACGCAAAAAACCTCTCCAAACCCAGCTACTCACCAATCAAAAAATCACCGGGCGACATTCAGAAAAAGACATTCGCCACATCGAAATTGACCTCGAAGAATCCGGGCTGATTTATCAAGCGGGCGACTCATTGGGAGTCTGGTTTAAAAACAACACCGAACTCGTTAAAGGATTGTTAGAAAAAACAGGAATAAGTCCCACCGATACCATCGAAATAAATGATGAAAAAAAATCCATTCAAACGGTATTAGAGCATACCTATGAACTGACTCAACTTCACCCCGCTTTTGTTCAAGACTATGCCGAACTAACCAACCAAGCCGAACTACGTGCCGTTGCAAGCGATGCAGAAAAACTACAAGCCTATATCACCGATCGACAAATCATCGACGTCATTCACGAATATCCCGCCACCCTCACCGCTGAAGCACTCATCAGCACCCTACGAAAACTCACCCCACGACTCTACTCCATCGCTTCCGCACAAGTAGAAGTTGAAGAAGAAGTGCACCTTACCGTAGGCGTTGTCGAATACGAAGCTTACGGATTTCACCACCTCGGCGGAGCCTCCGGCCACCTAAGCCAACTTCAATCAGGCGCAGAAATATCAGTCTATGTGGAAGCCAGCGACCACTTCCGGCTGCCAACCAACCCAGACACTCCCATTATAATGATCGGTCCCGGAACCGGCATCGCTCCTTTCCGAGCATTTGTGCAAGAGCGCGCTGCCACCGAAGCCACTGGGGATAACTGGCTCTTTTTTGGTAATCCTCACTTTACCGAAGATTTTTTATATCAAACCGAGTGGCAAACATGGATGGACGAAGGCATCCTAAATCGAATTGACCTAGCCTTCTCCCGCGATCAATCCGAAAAAATCTATGTTCAACATCGTATTCTCGAACAAGCAGAAGAACTTTGGAACTGGATTAATCGTGGTGCCCATATCTATATATGTGGTGATGAAAGCCGTATGGCAAAAGATGTTCATCAAGCCTTCTTAAGCGTGATTGAAGAACAAGGAAATCAATCCCCTGAACAAGCCGTTGAAACCCTCGATCAACTCCGTCGAGATGGGCGATATCAAAAAGATGTGTATTAAAGGAACCTGACTATGAGTAAAAAAGAAGCAGACTTAACACCCGTCGAAGGCATCAAGGAAAAAAGTGGTAACCTTCGCGGCACCATCGAAGCAGGTTTAGAAAAAGCCATCACAGGATCGCTCGCTGAAGACGATACGCAGCTCACCAAGTTTCATGGCTTCTATCAACAAGATGACCGTGACATGCGCGACGAAAGACGTCATCAAAAACTTGAGCCCCTCTACACGTTCATGTTGCGCGCGCGCGTCCCCGGCGGAGTCATTCGAGCGGAGCAGTGGAAAGCCATCGATGCCATTGCACGCGAGCTAACCGGCGGAGGTCTCCGACTGACCACACGCCAAACATTTCAATATCATGGCATTCTCAAAAAGAATGTAAAACCCCTCATTCAAGGGATTAATACAGCCTTCATCGATTCCATCGCGGCTTGTGGAGATGTGAATCGCAATGTTCTTTGTAATAGCAACCCCTTTGAATCCAGTCTGCATGCAAAAGTCTACAAAGATGCGACCTCGATCAGCACCCACTTACTTCCTGCCACACAAGCCTATCATGAAATCTGGCTCGACCAAGAGAAGGTGGCAGATGTGAAAGAAGAGATCGAACCGATCTACGGCGCAACCTATCTACCTAGGAAATTTAAAATTGCTGTAGCCGTGCCCCCTCATAATGATGTTGATGTTAATGGGAACGACCTTAGCTTTGTTGCAATCGCTAAAGAAGGTGAACTCAAAGGCTATGATGTTCTTGTTGGCGGCGGTATGGGATGCAGCCATAGCACGCCAGGCACCTATCCACAAATCGCCAAAAACTTAGGCTTTATAACCCCCGATCAGATTTGCCCGATAGCCGAAGCCGTCGTCACCACCCAACGCGATAACGGTAATCGAACCGATCGAAAACAAGCGCGACTAAAATATACCGTTGACCGCATGGGTGTCGACCTCTTTAAAGCCGAAGTCGAAAAAAGATCCGGCATCACCTTTGCGCCTGAAGAACCCTACACATTCACGATGCATGCCGATCGCTATGGCTGGACCGAAAATGCTAACGGCACCTCCAACCTAACTCTTTTTATCGAGCACGGCCGCATCACAGACAAACCCGATGGACCGCAAATGCTCCAAGGATTGCTTAAAATTGCCGCGCTTCACGGCGGAGATTTTCGCATGACTGCCACACAAAATCTGATTATCGCCGAAGTGGAAGCCGATAAAAAAGACGCCATTGAAGCCCTTGCACGCGAAAATGGCCTCCTACGCGACGTAAGCCGATTGCGAGAAAACAGCATGGCATGTGTTGCCCTGCCCACCTGCACACTCGCCATGGCAGAAGCAGAACGGTATTTACCCGACCTCATTACAAAACTAGAAACCCTAGCCAACAAGCACGGGCTTGCCGAACAACCCATCACCATTCGAATGACAGGCTGCCCCAACGGATGCGCACGACCCTACCTCGCCGAAATCGCTTTTGTAGGAAAAGCGCCCGGAAAATATAACCTCTATCTCGGGGGCGACGGGAAAGGCACTCGCCTTGTGCAACTCTATCGGGAAAATATCGATGAAGATCAGATTCTTGCTGAAATCGATCCCTTATTCGAACGCTACGCCTCAGAACGAGAGCCGGATGAAGGCTTTGGTGACTTTCTGATTCGAACCAACGTCGTTCCTGCCGTCTATGATGGCCGAGAATTTAAGACGGGACTGGCTCAATGAGTCTCGATCAACATACGACAGAAGCACTCGATCACATGAGTGCGTATGAACGCGTTTCTCATGCACAAAACCAATACGGAACGGGCTTAGTTATGAGTACCAGCTTCGGCATCCAAAGTGTCGTTATGCTGCATCTAGTAAAGCAACAGCTTCCTCAAATCCCGATCATCTTTATCGATACCGGATACCTTTTTCCAGAAACCTATGCCTACGCAAAAACGCTAACCGACCAACTCAAATTAAACATTAAAACCTACCGTGCCAACCTATCCGCCGCACAACAAGAAGAGCGATACGGCCAGCTGTGGGAACAAGGTGAATCGGGTTTAGAAAAATATAATCAGATCAACAAAGTCGAACCCATGCAACGGGCTCTCGAAGAACTTCAAGCGACCGCATGGATTTCAGGCATTCGCCGCAACCAATCGCAAAGTCGTCGCAAACGACCCGCCATTGAAAAACAGAACATCTGGATTAAAATCTACCCCATCATTGATTGGGATGATCAACAAGTTGAAGCCTATTTAAACAAGTTCGATTTACCCCCACACCCCTTGAAAGATAAAGGCTATGTCTCCGTAGGTGATTGGCACACTTCCGTCCCATTAGCAGAAAATATGTCTCCCGAAGAAACCCGCTTTCACGGACTCAAGCGTGAATGCGGACTGCATCTTGACTTTAATCAAGGTGGCGGCATCTAGCTAAAACCATGGCCCTTCTGAGTATTCAACAAATTAGTAAAGCCTTTGGCGGACCGCTTCTTCTCGATCAAGCCACCTTGCAGATTGAACGCAACGAACGCATCTTCATGGTTGGCCGCAATGGAGAAGGTAAATCTACCCTCCTGAAGATCATCGCTGGAGAGCTCGAATCAGACGAAGGCTCCCTGATTCCTCAGCCGGGTCTAAAAATCCGCGCCCTCCAACAAAACGTCCCTGATCAACTTCAAGGAAACATCGAAGATCTCGTCCGAAGCGACTTCACCAATGAAGATGAGTCTTGGGAAACCCAACAAGCCATTGATCGAGCCATCTCAATTGTCGGCTTGGAAAATCACCTCCTCTTTCAGCAACTTTCGGGTGGACAAAAACGCCGTGCTCTACTCGCCAAAGCAATCGTATGCGAACCCGATATACTCCTCTTAGACGAGCCCACCAACCATCTCGATATTGAAGCAATCCAATGGCTTGAGCAATTTCTACTTCGCTTCCGTGGCTCCCTCATCGTGGTGACGCATGATCGAACTTTCCTCCGCAAACTTGCCACCCGTATCATCGAACTCGATCGAGGAAATCTCCACTCATGGGCCTGCGACTACGAAACCTATTTAAAACGTAAACAAGCCCTTCTCGACGGAGAAACTGAGCAATGGGCGCAGTTCGATAAAAAACTGGCAAAAGAAGAAGCGTGGATCCGCAAAGGCATTAAAGCACGGCGAACAAGAAATGAAGGAAGAGTCCGCGCACTTGAACAGATGCGGCGTGAACGACGACACCGGCGTGAACAGTCCGGAACCGCTCAACTTCATCTCAACGAAGCCGAACTTTCTGGACGTAAAGTAGCTACCGTCAAAACCCTCTCTTACGCCTATGGGAACCTCCCCATTGTAGCCGGCTTTAACACCGATATCATGCGCGGCGATAAAATCGGTATCATCGGACCGAATGGTTGCGGAAAATCGACACTCATCCAACTTCTACTCGGTCAACTAGAACCCCAACGTGGCACGGTCAAACACGGCAGCAAACTCGAAGTCGCTTATTTTGATCAACACCGTGCCGCCATCGATGATCGAAAAACCGTTGCCGAGAATGTTAGTCCCGAAGAGTCCATTACTCTCAACGGGCGCTCCAAACATGTACTCGGTTATCTTCAAGACTTTCTATTTACACCCGATCGAGCCCGCCAAAAAGCACGCGTTCTATCTGGAGGCGAACGAAATCGATTGCTGCTAGCCAAACTTTTTACCCGCCCTGCTAATGTGCTTGTACTTGATGAGCCAACCAATGATCTAGATATAGAAACCCTCGAACTTCTCGAAGAACTTTTGGTTCAATATGATGGCACCCTTCTGCTAGTCAGTCATGATCGGACCTTTCTTAATAACGTAGTGAGTAGCACTATTGTCTTTGAAGGCGACGGCGTCCTGAAAACCTATGTCGGTGGTTATGATGATTGGTTAGATCAACGAATCAAACCAGAAGCCAATCCACCCAAAGCCACCGAGCTATCTTCCAGCCAAAAAACAAGTAAACGCAAACTCAGCAATCGTGAACGAGAAGAACTCAAAACTCTTCCCGTGACCATCGAAAAATTCGAAACGGAACTAGAACAACTTCAACTTCAAATGAGCGATCCCGCCTTCTATCGAAAAAGCAAAGAAGAGATCTCTTCTGCCAATCAACGCGCCGAATCCCTTCCTCAAGAACTGGAACACGCATATCAACGGTGGGAAGAGCTAGACGCGATGCAATAATTGATTACGGTAGAACCTATAGATGCAAATAAGATCGGTTAGAAAGGATTAAAATGAAAGAAAGAGCCCTTCAAAATCTACTCGAATTACTCGCCATCGAAGGCCCTACCGGTCAAGAGCGATTAGTTGCTGCATATCTAACAAAAAAACTAATCGCTGCCGGCTGTAAGAAAAGCTGGATCCGACATGACGACGCCCACAAACGATTAGGTATGGGTTTTGAGATCGGCAATCTCATTGTTCAAATTCCCGGCACGGTGAAAGCGCCACGCATCATGTTCTCCGCACATATGGATACCGTTCCCCTCTGTCGCGGAGCCGAACCCCTTATCAAAGGAAAACGAATTGTCGCCAAAGGAAAAACAGGCCTAGGTGGAGATGACCGCTCAGGTTGTTCCGCCATTCTCACTCTCGCAGAAACCTTGCTGGAAGAAAAAACACCCCGGCCCCCCATCACCCTACTTTTTCCCATTGCCGAAGAAAACGGGCTCCACGGTTCACGTATGGTTCGATTTAGCGATCTAGGCAACCCCGCTATGGGCTTCAACCTCGACGGGCAAGAGCCCAACGAAATCGTCATTGGTGCCATGAGTGCTGCCCGCTGGCAAGCCACCATTACCGGGATTAGTTCCCATGCTGGTCTCGAGCCCCACAAAGGAGTCTCCGCCGGTCTCATCGCCGCAAAAGCCATCTCCACCATCTCAGATAGAGGCTATTTTGGAAAAATAGAACAAGGAAACCGACGCGGTACTTCCAATATTGGCGCCATCAATGGAGGCGAAGCCAGCAATCAAGTGATGGATCACCTTATCCTCACAGGAGAGTGCCGAAGCCATAGCCAATCCTTTCTTGAACAGATCATCCGCACCTATCGGACTGAATTTGATCGCGCTGCACAAACCACCAAAAACCAGAGCGGTAAAAAAGGAAGCGTGATCTTCAAAACCGAAAGTGACTACCGCGCCTTTCTCCTAAAAAAATCAGAACCCTGCGTGCAAATTGCCTGCAAAGCCGTTGAACAGATCGGACTCAAACCCAACCCGCTTGTGATGGATGCTGGGCTCGATGCAAACAACTTTAATGAAAAAGGACTCCCCACGGTGACTCTCGGCACAGGCGCACACAATTTTCATCAACTGAGCGAATATGTCGTAATCGATGAATATCTAAAAACCTGCCAAGTACTCCAACAAATTGTCTCGGCATCTTTGGCACAGTAAGGTAGGACTCCCTGATGTTTGATCAATTAGAAATTGGAGCCATTCTCATCCGACTCCTACTCGGACTCTTTATCGGATTCTGTATTGGCCTGACCAGCATCGGCGGAGGCGTTTTAATCTTACCCGCCCTTACCGTGCTTTTAAAAGTCGATCCATTAGTCGCGGTAGGCACCACCACCCTTTATGCGTTTCTCACCAAAATCACCGCACTGGTTCACCATATTAAATTGAAAACCATTGATTGGTCTCTCTCGAAACGGTTTCTCTCTGGCGCCATTCCGGCAACCCTTTTGACATCGGGATGGATTAGCCTGAAAGGGGCGGATCACGAATTCAAAGCCCAATTAGAAAGTTTTATTATTGGTGTCATTTTCTTCGGTATCATCCTCATGATTTGGAACATGATTTCCCAGAAAAAAGGTGCTCTCACTCAAAGCCGAGTTGCACAGAAACTCCTCCAGCATCCGACGCTCAGAAGTAGTTTAGCCATTTTCGTTGGAGCCATATGCGGAGCGCTCGTTGGAGCCACCGCCATTGGAGGAGGCGTTCTGGTTGTCCCCATTCTCATCATTTTATTTGGACTCTCCACCAGCCAAACAGTCGGAAGCGCCATCTTCCTCGCCTTCATCATGACGGCTATCACTTCTCTCACATTTGGAGCCCGAGGTGAACTCGACCTCCCGACCGCACTTATCATGTCACTTGGCTCAACTATTGGTGTCTATTTTGGTAGCCGACTCTCCGTTAAATTACCCGATCTTCTATTACGATCGATCGTTTTAAGCTTGGTTATTTTAGGTGCGATCATGATGTGCGTAAAAAAAGGCGCCCATTAGATATGCCCGTCCAGAAACAATTGCTACTGCTCCGGCATGCAAAAGCTGAAGGGATAAGCGCCGA
>DOEU01000112.1 GCA_003532555.1 Verrucomicrobiota bacterium
AGGGTGTTGTGGCTATCCCATCCGCGATTGACCACTTCGATGCAGCGGACATTGTTTTCGACGAGCCGGCGTGCAAGGAGGCATCCTTGCCCAAATTTTGATTCGATGCCATACCGATCGCGTGTGGCTTTAGATTCGAGGGTGATGTCGAATGCTTTGATGTCTTCGCTGCGCATGAGGCTGAGTGCTTCATCGTAGAAGTGGTTGTAGGCGTTGATGCTTTTTTGTCGGTATTTCTGCTGGAAGGCTTGATCAAAAATACGAGCGAGTTCGAGTTGATCATGATATTGAGTTTCATTCACCCAATTAGGTCTGTTGCTATTTTGCAATCCTTTTGAGGCATCTCCCAGAGGAACCGCGCCGAGTTCGGCAGACATCCATCCCGCATATGGATAGTCGGTGTAGGGGTTTATTACAACATTTCCAGGGAGAGCTGGGTTAATTTTTCCTTGGTGATAGAGCGACCAAGAGCCTAGAGAAGGATGCACCACGGTGCCCCGCTGTTGGTAGCCAGTATGCATGAGATATTTCCCTTGTGCATGGGCGCCTTGGGTGGAGTACATTGAACGAATGATTGACAATTTATTCATATGATTTGCAAGATTGGGCATATATTCGCTGATTTGGATCCCGTCGACATTGGTTCCAATCGCAGTCACTGGGCCGGCTTCGTCGGTGCCGGGGTGCGGGTCAAAGGTGTCGAGATGAGACATGCCGCCATCCATGTAGAGAAAGATCAGTTTTTTATTACTGGTGGTCGGCCCTACTATTTTTTCTGCTAAGCTTGATGAAGTGGTTACGCCGAGAGTCGCGAGTGTGAGGCGGTCGAGAAATTGACGCCGTTTAAGTGAATTGATTTGATTTAACATGTGTAGATTCCTTTTATTGGATATACATAAATTCACGGGTGTTAAGCAGTGCCCAGAGAATCATACGTTGGGCTTTTTTAGGATAATTAGTTTCCATAACTTGTGATGCAATTTCGATATCATCTGAGGTTGGGTTTCTCGTTAGAATCGCCCGGAAGAGGTCACGTATACGATCATCATTTGTTTTTAACTTGTTAAGTTGATTAGCTAAAAGAGAGTTTTCTGCATAAAGCGCATAGTATATCGGGCCATTGAGTAGAGCTAAGGCTTGCGTCACATTCGGATCCTTGGATCCTGTACCGATACTTTGGCGATCAGATTGTCCAAATTGTCGTATAAAGTGAAAACCTGGAGCTGGAGATGGAAGCTCACTTGCTCGCACTAAACCGCGTTCCATCCCACGCCAGCGAGGATCTGTCATATGATCATATGTCCAACTACTGAAGTTAAAGTAGGAATAGGTTTTTGTTTCACGTAGAGGTTTTCCATCCCAATCTTTTAATCGTTTCCCATTAATATCAGTTAGATAAACTTTGTAGGCATCTCGTTGTTCTTCCCGTATTTTTTTCCGGTAATTATCGATGTATTCATCAGTAAAGGTTTCAACAAATTTTTCGGCAGGCATGAGGTAAGCATCTTCAAGTTGTTGTTTAAATTCATTTGTTATATATTTTGATCCATGTCCTTTTCGATCATCAAGATCAACAATAGCAAGGGAGATAATGGAATCCCACATTTGTTCTCCGGTCATTCGCTTTAGAGGGCGACCATCATAATTATATTCATAGAGATCTTCGGGAAGATCTTCTGTTCGTGTTTCCATTTGCCAAGTATGAGTATTGTAAAGCACACGGAGCACATCTTTTAAGTTAAAATCAAAAGTGATGATCATATCACTAAGCATATTGAGTAATTCGGGCATACTAGGTTCAGTGTGGTATTTAATTTCATCAATAGGTTCGATTAGCCCAACTCCCATAACTTCTTTCCAGAGTCGATTGGCAATTGCATCAGCAAAAAATTCATTATCTTTTGAAGTAATCCATTCGGCGAATGCGGCACGCGGGCTCCCTTTGATATGGGGTTGTTTGCCAAACATTACGACGGGGGCAAGTTGTTGCCTAGGTTTAGCATCCGCGTATTGATAATCAGTTGGAAGAGTATGCCAGCGATTAAAAGTAGGCTCCCAGATGGAGAGTCGATAGCGCCCACCTATTTGTCGAAAAAAACGATCTTGTTTCTGGGTAATATCAGTAATACCGGCATCTCTAACTCGATTTACAAAGAGTTGGTTGCCTCCACGGACGTTATATTGCACGCCTCCATAATATGAAACCATGCTTTGGAATTCGAATTGATTCCATTGATCAAATGGATGATCATGACATTGAGCGCATTGGATTTGTATACCAAGAAAAGCCTGCACGGTGTTGGCCATATGATCAGGTTTCATATTTTGATCACTTGCCATCCAGCCAGTGGCACCGTTTTGATAGGGCATACCGGTTGCACTTATGAGTTCATAAACCATTTTATCATAGGGCATATTACTTGCGAGGGCTTTTTTGATCCAGTCGGCATAGTAGACAGCAGCAACTTGATCTACTGCGGTGGAGTCTACTTTTAGAAGATCAGCCCAAAAATGGAACCAGTGACTAATATAACCTTCGCTAGCTATCAGTTGATCAACAAGTAAAGTACGTTTATTTCTCTGTGTGGAAGCAAGGAATTCCATGGATTCATTCAGGGTCGGAATACGACCTGTGATACCGAGGTATGCTCTTCTCAGAAAGATTCGATCATTTGCTTTTATAGGCTTTTTAAGATTTTTTTTAGTCCGTTTTTTTTGGATGATTTGATCAATTTCTTGTGCTTTTGATCGAATAAGGCTGTGTGAGATCCGCATATCATTGTTGGGCATAGGGGCGAATTTTAATCCAGGGTTTTTTTCATTTTTTCCATATTTGTTAACGGAGAGAGGGGAATTATAACTTTGGTCTTTGGGCTGATATGCTTGTTTTGGTTTTTGGTAACCTTGCCATTCCCCGGTTTTTGCGCCTTGCTTGATCCATTCGCGAATGAGCGCGATTTGTTTGGGTGAGCATGGGTCTCCTTGTCCGGTCGGTGGCATGACTCCCCGTTTGCCGGGTTTTATTTCAATTCGTTCGACCAAGACACTTTCATCGGGTAACATGCGCGTAATAACGGGTCCGTATTCATTGCCACTTATCAATTGTTCGGGTGTATCGAGTAATAAACCGGCACTAGGCTCTTTCACGCGACTGCTATGACATCTCCAGCATTTTTCTTGGAGAATGGGTAAAATTTCCTCTTCAAATTGAATAGTGCGAGCCTGCGTTTGCATGCTTGTGCAAATCCATGCGGTGCCGGCGATAACGATAATTGATAGACTTCTCATATTATGTTGTAAATATAAAGCCATCTAAGGGTCTTTGGGCTAGAAAAAAAATAATAATATGTGTGGTGTAGAAATAGTGGTTCGTGGATATTTCAGTTCGTTTTTTAAATGATTCAAAGAAGGATGTGAATTCATGAAGGTTCGAACTCGCTTTGCTCCCAGTCCAACGGGTCATGTGCATATTGGAAATATGCGTGTTGCCATCTATAATTGGCTTTTTGCTCGTAATCAGGGGGGATCTTTTCTTCTGAGGGTTGAAGATACCGATCGCGAACGGTCTACACCGGAAGCGATAGAAACGCTCTTGAATGCGATGGAATGGCTGGGCTTAGATGTGGATGAAGAGCCATTATATCAAAGTCATCGCATGGATTTACATTTGGCAGAAGCAGATGCACTGATCGAGAGAGGGTTGGCGTATCGAGCTGAAAAAGGTGGTCCCGGGTCGGGGGAATGCATTCTTTTTCGGATGCCTAATCATGCGATCTCTTTTCAAGATTTGATCAAGGGTAGGCCAACGAAGGCAGCCGAAAACATGGAAGATTTTGTGATCGTCCGCTCAAATGGAACTCCGGTATTTCATTTGGCTAATGTGCTGGATGATATAGAACAGGGCATTACGCATGTGATCCGGGGTGATGATCATATTGAGAATACTTATAGGCATATTGCGCTTTATGAAGCACTAGGAGCACCTGTGCCGACTTTTGCTCATTTGCCTATGATCGTGAACGCGCAAGGGAAGCCTTATTCAAAGCGAGATGGGGATGCATTCGTTGGTGATTTTCAGGCGAATGGATTTTTAGGTGATGCGTTGTTTAATTATTTAGCGCTATTGGGGTGGTCTCCTGGAGATGATCGAGAAATTATGACGCGTGCTGAAATGGTGGAAGCTTTTGAGTTGGAGCGATGCCAATCATCAGCTGCACAGGTCGATTTGAAGAAGTTGATTTGGATGAACTATGAATATATAATGCGGGTATCGGAGCTTGATTTTCGTGCAGCAAGCGAAGCAGCTTTGAAACAAGCCGATATCATATTTAGCCAATCTCAATTGGATGCGGTTCTGCCCCTTATTCGGGAGCGAGTGAAAACTTATTCAGAAATTGCACCGCTCAGTCGCTTTCTGTTCGTTGATGATTATGAATATGACGAGAAGGCGTTGAAGAAAAAGTTGATCAAAGAGGGTGTGCCGGAGACGCTGGCGATGTTGCGTCAACTTCTTTTAGAGATTGATCCTTTTGAGGCTGCGCCATTGGAGTGCTTATTACATGACTATGTTGAGCAGAGCGGAAAAGGATTTGGTGAGGTGATGCCTCCTTTGCGGGTCTGTATTTCAGGCGAGCAGGGCGGCCCTGATTTGTGTCTGGTTCTCGAGGTGCTTGGCCGGAAAGAGGTTATTCGTCGGTTAGATCGAGCGGTTGCGAAATTTTTCAGAAATTAAGGTTGGTTCTGAATGCGATGTGCGGGGGTTTGAAAGCGTATGAACAGAAACTCTTTAAAATCTTCTTCCCAAGGTTGCATTTGAAGTGCGCGTGCCATGCAGAGTAGCCATGCATCACGTTCCGCTGAACCGATGGGGATATGGGCGTGAGCGGCGCCGAGTTGGATGTTGCCATACTTTTCCTGATAGAGATGGGGTCCGTTCATGTAGAAGCAGAGAAAGCGAGCGAGCTTATCGCGCGATTCTTCCAGATCACCCGGATGCAGCGATAAAATGTGTTGGGCCTCTTCTAGTTTTTCCATAAGATCATAGAAATCGTTCGCTAGTTTAAAGCAACCGGCTTCTTCACCCGCGAGTCGATATTGGGTATCACCTATGCGATAGGATGCGAATAGTTCTTTTTGTTTTTCTGATAGTTCCATCTTTGTTCTCCATGATTGGAATTTAAACTTAGGGTGATGATTAGGCAATCGAATCTAGCATAAAGAGTAGTTTAAAAATTTAGATTATATCATAAAAAAGAAATTATATAATTGATAAATTTTTTTGAAAAAGGTAATGAGGAAATACTTTAAAGGGAGTACTAATAATGAAAAAAATATTAAGCATATGTGTTTTAGTTATAGTTGCTGTAGCGTTGACAGGTTGTGATGGTAAGACTTGCGGAAGTTGTTGCGGTGAAGACGGATCATGCTGCAAAACTAGTTGTGCCAATGGGTGCGGTTGTCCTGCGGAATAAGTATTCTAATCTTACTTAGATATATAAAAGAACCCGTTATTTAAAACGGGTTTTTTTGTTATAAAAACACAAATAAGATAATTAAAAAGTGAGATTCTGTTAGTGTCATATTTACTGGACGCTTTGAGTTGGGTTCAAATACCAGTGCCATGGTTCATAAGTTATGCCATAAGGATTATTTCGCGGATAACTGAGTTGAAATCCATAAAAATGTCCATTTTCCTGCATCCATTCAAAAGCTAGTGTTGTTTCAAAACTCTCTTCGAGGAGGGCGGAATTTGGCGTATGGAGGTCAAGTGCACGTCCAGTATGGTGTTCGCTGAAGCCTGGTCGGGCTAGTATCTTGAATATTTCTGAGTCTGGAACACCTTCTTTTCTTTTAGCGTCTACAAGCTCTTGTTGGCGGTCAATGGATCGGAAGGCGGAAACTAGAACAAGAATTATTCCATCTTGAGTAGCAGCATCTTTCATTTTTTTCCAAGCTATGTATGTGTCTGGAGTGGCTTGGAAGTTTTCACCATCCTCTTGAAAACTAATTAATTGGGTGGCTTCAGATTGAAGAGGAAGTGAGATCATTCTTATTTTTCTTTGAGGAGCGAAATTGTCGGAGAAGATTGATGTAGTGGCCCTTTAGCAGTTCGAACTAGTTTTGAACATTTATTCCGGAGATCTTCGGCTATTTTAGCATAGTTTTTATCATGAATAAGGTTAGTGGATTCATACGGATCTATTGCTGTATGATAAAGTTCTTCGTATACAGCTAATTCACCGATAATGGATGCGGTTAAGGAGCTGGCATATGCATTGGCGAGTGATTTGGTGGTTGCATGGGTTTTTTCGTGACGGTCATTTTGAAAATAACGGATATAACGGTATTGATCGGTTCGAACGGTTTCACAGCGTGGATTTCCATGTTGGGTCGACCAGAGATTTTCTCCAAAAGCAACTTGGCGCCATATCACATTTTGTTTCCTTATAAGGGGGAGTAGGCTTTTCCCTTGCATGGTGTCGGGGGGGATTAGTCCTGCAAGGTGAAGTAGGGTTGGCGCGATATCAATGGATTGAACAAGGTGTGGAAGTCGTTCGCCTCCTGCTTGTCTCGGGTCATAGATGAGCAAAGGAACACGAAGGCAGGTGTCATAACAAAGAGCTTTTCCGCCGAGTCCAAATTCACCGTTTTGCAGTCCGTGATCTGAAGTGAAGATGAGAATCGTATTTTCATGCAGTCCGTGTTTGTTGAGTGTGTTTCGTAGTGTTCCGATCATCTGGTCGATTCCGGTGATAGTCTGCATAGTTCGAACTAGACGTTCTCTCAATGCATCTTCGGTGTTCACCCAGTCATAGCTCTCTTGTCGGAGATCTTGAAATAGTAGATCAGCAGGTAACTTCGGGTGTATGCATTCGTTTTTGGGCAGATAGAAGGGCGGTAGCGGCAGGGTGTGAAGTTGGTCACGATAAGTGGTTCGATAGAGCTTATTATCAGTGGGGTATTGTTTCATTCGACTTACACTGAAGCTATGCGGCAGATTGAGGCTGATCGTAAGACAGAAGGGTTTATGTGGGTCTCGTTGGTGTAGGAAGGTCTCGGCTGATTTGTAGAAATTCGGATGTGTGGTGGGACTGAGAAAAGCTTGAATACCTTGGGAGAGAATTTCGGTTTGGGTGTTGGGTTTGGCATTGGAGAAAATAGGATGCCGTTTTTTGGGATAAAATCCGAGGTGTTTATGTCCGGCATACCAAAAATCAAAGCTGTTTTCGAAATGGCCGCTGTGGTAGCCATCTGCCCCGATGGGGACATGATTTTTCCCGATATAGGCTGTGGTATATCCGGCTGTTTTTAGAAGAGTGGGATAGGCTGCTTGCCATGCGTGTTGCGAGATCGCGGTGCCGGAGTTGAAATTGACACCGTGTCTGCGTTCATATTGTCCGAGGAAATAAGATACTCGACTGGGAGTGCAGATGGCGGAGGTGACGAAGGCTTTTTCAAATACATAGCCTTCTTTTGCTAATTGATCTAGGTGGGGGGTTTTCCCGTTTTTTTGCCCCATAAAGCCGACGGAGTCCCACCGTTGATCATCGGTTAGAATAAAGATGATATTGGGTGGATTTTCTGGGGGCTTGGAAAATCCTATCGTCGGATCGAATAGGGCGATGAGGCAGGGAAGAAGCCGCAAAGATACGATAATGTTTTTAACTAAATACATGATCGTATATCTTGCGAATTGAGGCGCGGCTTGCAAGCTTGCTTTGGGATGAATCTGGGATTTATTACTCAAGAACCTGAAGCGCGAGATCTACAATCCCAAAGGGGGCCGATACTTGGAACCCGGCTACGCGATCGGTAATGACATCGCGTATTTCACGGGCGATTTCGATTCCAAGCGCACGTCCATCTTCTTTAGTTTTGGCGTGGCTCATTCGTTCAAGAAGGGCGTCGGGCACTTCGACACCAGGTACTTCATTTTTTAGAAATTGTGCGTTGCGGTAGCTTATAAGAGGCCATACGCCAGCAACAACAGGAATAGAGTCCCCTTTTTTTTCTACAGAATCGAGAAAGCGAAGAAGGGCTTCGGCGTCAAAGATGGGTTGAGTGATTGCATATTCTGCACCTGCATTGATTTTATTGAGGTAGTGGTTAATTTCGCGTTCAGGGTCAACGGCGCAAGGGTTGGCACCGACCCCGATGAGGAGTCCGGTGGGTGGATTAATCTGGTTTCCACCGACATCTATTCCATGGTTTAAATTATTTACGACTTGTGTGAGCCCAACAGCATCAACATCGAAGACGGCAGTGGAGTCGGGATAGTCACCTAGTTTTGGGGGATCACCGGTTACGATAAGATAGTTTCGTAAACCGCCAGCATAGCCGCCGAGAAGATCAGATTGCATGCCGATTAGGTTCCGGTCGCGACAGCAGTAATGTAGAA
>DOEU01000001.1:0-10330 GCA_003532555.1 Verrucomicrobiota bacterium
GCAATCTCTTGGAAATCAGGGGACGCTTTTAAAATACGGTTTGCTATTTCTAAAGCTTCATCCATTCGATCTAATTTTTTATAAGAATGGAATAAAAGATAATGGACTCGCTCATTGAACATGGCTTTTTCATAGTACCAACCTGATAAATGAACCACCGCTTGATAATCTTCATGAAAATAAAGTGATTCAATCAACTTTTCTTGAACTGCTATTTGCTTATAGTCCAAATTTAGTAATCTGACATATGCATTAATCGCTTCAACCTGCCTGTCAATACGGGTGTACAAATCTGCGATCAGCTCTAAAGCCTCCCGATTAGATGGATTTAATGATAAAACATAATTACATCGTTGAAGAGCTTTATCTAAATACTCACGTTTTATCAGCTCACGAGCCGCGCGTAGATTAGTCTCCTCATCTTGCCATTGAACACACTGGTTCTTAAAAAAATCTAAACTTTCTTCAGAAGTAAATGCAGTCGAATCCATCAATGGCACTTCGCTCATAACCGCTGAAGGAATTTTTTGCGGCCGTTCAACAAGAAGACGCTCTTGATAAAGCCGAATTCCCTGCACTGTTAAGAAAAATCCGACTACAAGCAATATCAATATAATCAAGAGCCTTAGTATATAAATAAGAGCCGAGATATCCCGCTTCTTATTACTCAAGCTTCCATTGTTCGCATTCGCTCGATCAATGGAACTCGTTTTTTTTCTATCTCTCCCTGAATCCTTACTCGCCATATGTGAATTTTTAGGGGCTTCATAGAAACTCCCTAACAACTCTTGTTCTCCTAAAGAATCAGGATTATTTTTTTTATCACTCATATAAAATCTGGCTTATTGAATATTTGAAAATTAAACATCATAATGTTAGCAAAGTCAAAGATACTAAAAAAAGATCCATTTATATTATGAAAATTTTTGTACTACTGCTAATAACAACGATTATTTTATTTGCGATTCCAATATGTATATTAGGGTTGATTAATCGAATCCGAGATCGTCAGCCTGGATGCTCTGGCAGCCACGATTGCGTTATTTACAAGGGTGAAAAAGTGATGTGTCCATCCTGTGAAATTCGTGAGTTTAAAGCAGAGATGGATCTTAAAAAACAATCGAGAATTTTCCGCTGAAAACATTTTATATAGAAGACAACTGTATTAGCTGCGGAGCCTGCCTAGACCAGTGCCCAGAAGAGGCTATATTCATTGGAGATGATCAGTACGAAATTAAACATACTTCGTGCACGAATTGTGGCTTGTGTCTTGGTCATTGTCCCGTTCTTGCCATCCAGCAACCTACGCATTAAACAAAGATCTTGCAAAAATGTGCCGCAGCTATTCCGGTTAAAAGTCCGCCCAATACCTCTAAACGAGTATGCCCCAAAAGTTCTTTAAGCTTTTTTTCCGATAAATGATGTTCATGTAACAATTCATCTAGAATTTGATTTAATATTTTTGCTTGTTCACCTGCTGCTTTTCTCACGCTTTGAGCATCAAACATGACAACGGCAGCAAACGCCGCTACAATCGTGAATGATACACTTGAAAATCCTTCATTTATACCAATCGATGTCGCCAATGAACATGCCATAGCTGAATGCGCACTTGGCATGCCGCCCGTACTCAGCAAATAACTAAAATCTAATTTTCCAGAACGAATAAAACAGCTAATCATTTTTATTGATTGAGCTAAGAACCATCCTATTAATGCGGCCCAAAAACTAGGGTGCAAATCATTCATTAAACATCCTCCAAGACACGTATAATCTCATCTTTTAATTTTTATTTCGAATGAATATCACATTCAAGTATTATCTTATGACATGATCGATATTTCGTAAACTCCATGATGGTTTTTCTGCAGATCCTGATAAATTAAGATCCAACACCCTTAAAAGTGGCTTTGTTAACAAATGAAGGATGCGTTTCCATTTATTGTCATGACTAAATTGCAATTTCAGCATCGCATCATACCCATTATCAAAATCATATACTCCCTCAAATTCACCTGCAAATATGGGGCCTGACATTTCTAATCGATCTACTTCAACTTGATTCTTATTCCACTTAAGATTGCCCTCCAGCTTATCAATAGCAAATATGTCTAATGGGTTCCAAACGGTGCTAACAAACTCGGATAACTCTTTTAAAACAGGTAACCCTGCTAATCGATCCCCCATAATCACCAAATTTATATCTGCATGCATACTGGATACTAAAGATTGGCTTGTTTTATAGCGGAATGATCCACTTGCATCTAATAAAGCATCTACCTGATTATTAGTTAGTTCAGATAGTTTGATATTATTAAATCTACACAGACCCATCATCCAGCCATGATCGCAACTCTTATCATACGGAATTCGTCCTTCTAGAATCACGGAACCTCCAGCCCAGTCTCCTAGTAGCTCTTCTAATATGATTGTTTGTTTTTTACCCATTAATCTACATTCAAAATTTTCTATTAGTTCATCGTATATTCGAAATTGTTCAGATTCTACCTCTATTTCAAAAGCAGCAACATCAAAAGGTTTCCACTCTAATTTTCCCTGGAATGAAAGTTTTGAATTCCCGACTACGTCTATGGAATGACCAATAAACTCATCTTCAATACCTAAGATTTTTTTCATCTCATTCAATGAAAATTCACTTATTATATCGCCTTCAAATACCGATTCATAAAAATCAATCTTAACATCCCCACTTAAAGTGCGATCTTCATGATTAGCATTAAAATTCAATAACGATAGTTGCTGATACTGCCATAAAAAATCTGAATTCATCTGATCAAAATAAATACCATTATAATGAAAATAATTTCCACCTATCGACCCCGTCCAACGACTAGATAGATTCGCATCTTTAATACGAATTAAATCAATCTGAACACGCCCATGAGGATCTTCACTTCTAATCCGGGTGAATAAAGAATCCATAGATCTATTCAAAAGAGATAATTCTCTTAATAAATCAGGGTGTATCGATAGATTGATAGATAACTCGTTATGCAGTGCATCCAAGTCCTCATAAAAAAATAAATCCGCATGACCTGTTTTGATCGAACCTTTCTCACTCAAAGAAAACTCTATATTACGAACATGAACTTTTGATAAACCCTTCTTTCGACTACCTTTAATTTTAATAGGCTCTATCTGCAGATTAGAATGATCTGTCATGTTAGCCTGCAAATCAAAAGCGATATACTCCCATACCTCATCTAGTTTTGCTGGACCCATATGAAAGGAATAAATAGGAATTGAATCAACGGACAATCCTCTACTTGCAAAGAGATCTTTCTGTTTTTCTAAAATAGCCAAATCAAAAGAACATAGATCAACATCACCTATTCCAGACATCTCAAAGAGCTGATCTTTATATTGATAAGAACCGGCTAAATGCATGAATTGATCCGCTTGAACGCACTCTAACTGTTCTACACGAATTTCTTGTTCAGACAGGCCTAGCTGAAGTTTTACTACATCAAAATCTAAACCAAAAATCTTCATAGAAGCGATAGTAAGAAAACTATCAATATTCCAATTTTGCCAATCAGAATCGGTAATTGAAAATTGAACAACCGCATCAATTGATTCAAAACCACACTCCCACGCGTAAAATATCTTCTCTAAATTTTCTGGTAGTTCCCTAGTCAACGAAGGTACTTTAAATAGAGCAGGATCAATACAACCAGAAAAACTAAGCGATGAATCTTTTGCTATAACTTCACCTGATTCAAAAAATAATTGCTTCTCTGAAGCAACCAAATACGTATGTACTGAATCAATCTGCAGAGGGAACGCTCTTCCCTTCAAAAGAGGCAGTTTATTATCCATAACTATAATTTGATAACATGATAAGGCAAGTGGCTCACTTCTTTGGAAAGTCTGAATAGGGTTAAAAGAACCAACATGAATAGAATCGATATAAAATAAAGGTGTCAGCTGATCTCGATTAGTAATATAAAAATTAACGTTTCGAAGAACCCAACCTTCAGGTCTAATCACCACTCGTTCAACCTCAACCTGCATTCCATATTCAGATTGAAGAGAATCTAGTTTCGACTGAATTAAGGATGACGGAAGACCGTAATATCCACTATATACCAACACGATTAGCAATAGAATAAAAACGCATGAAGCTGTGCGTAGAATAAAAGAAAAACCTTTTCGTAAGAATTTCAAATACATTCCTTATTCACCATCAGAAATTAGTTCTGATTTTCGGAGATTCTTCATGCATAATTGAACCGATTCTGTTGAAAGTCGGAAAACAATATCGCGCCCTTTAAACATGGCATAATATCCACCTTCATCGGAACGATTTCCTACCATCATCTCTAACGAATGCCATCTGGAATCACGTTCATAAAAAATCAAACGGCATATCGGATTCTCTAATCCAAAAGGAGCGAGTGATGATGGGTAACTTGCAACAAAACTTTCCGCTTCCATTTGCTGTAATTGCTCTACCCATATATTCAGTTTATCCGTCGACACATTTGAGTCAGATAAATTCCAAACTGCTGCTTCTGGATCCCAGATAATGGATTGCTTTTCTTCTTCTTTCAAAACTTGTTCAATACGAACCAAAACTGAATCAAACGAGAAAATTCTTCGATCCTTATAAGAGAGCGGATTTAAAAGATCAAAAAGTGGTCTCACAAGATTCACCTCATGATGTTTTTTATCCCCATGAAATTGAACTTGAACTGGCGCATCTGGATCAGAAGGAAGAAAGCACGTGACTTTTTGATTTTTTGATCCTTTCTGAGATCCTGCCTCTATAACCAACGGACGAGATTCTGTATTAGGTGTTACGCCAAATCGAGTCACCACCATCCCCTCTATAAAACCTTTTATTTGCGCCATGATGCGCTCATCAACCGCCCAATCAAAAGGCTGATTCATTCGCCAGACTTCGTTGCTTCCAGATACAAATCCTACCTTTCTTCCTGCATCAGATAAGCGTAAATAGTTCGATGACTCTCCCATAAAATCAAATACTTGTTCGGCCCGAAATTGTGCAAAAGCAACCAACAATTCTTGAACTAAGGACTCATAAACCAAGCCTACCTTCTCATCACCTCGACTTGCGTATCGAATACCTTCTCGCCCTATAACTTTATCTCCCACGTAGAAGGAGACCGCTCCACCCTGAACACTCGAAAGAACCAACCGCATGAAAGGTTCATCAAATCCAAAAACCGATTTTTCACTCGCATCCCCCTCAATAAAAGAAGTCATTCTTGTTTCGTTTAATTTTTCTAACAACCGTAAAACAGCGACCTGATCAACGGAACCTGATCGAGGATGAAATAATTTCCAACCTTCATCATCACTACGAATCATCTGAATAAATCCATCACTAGCTGATCCGCTTATTTCAATTCGATCTGATTGCAGAATATATTCCACAAAGAGTCGGTAATCATATAAATCATCTACCGAATTAGGCAATACACTCTCCGACGTTTTATCCATTAAATAGATTTCATCACTATCTCGTAACATAAGATATCGGACCGAACCCAAACTAGACTCTGAACCAAGCATCCATTCACGCTCTTGTCCGGCACGTTTAATTTTAATAAAATCTGAAGAAACATCTAACCCATAGTCCGATAACGTGAAGCCACGATCCTGCATCTCTTCTAAAGAAAACCCATACTCAAGCTGGATGAGCGATAATTCACTTAGGAAGGATAGGACACTTCTTGGGTCAGCAGGCTCAAGTTGATTCTCTACTTTGCCTATCAACCAGTCATCAACCGTATCAGAACGACGAAGTACAAGCTGATTCGTTGAAATAGAAATAACCACGGATGATAAATCTTTTTCATTTCCTATTAGGATACGCTTCTTTCCAATTACTTGAACAGCAGAGTCTTGATCGAAGCAGTAAAGAAGTGATCCTGCGATCAGTAGTGACAAAAGAATCAGAAAGGTTGAGCGCCAACGTCTCATTAACATCGCCTCCGCCAACCCATAATAACCCCACATATTAAAACCAATAAAGGCAACCCAACAACAAGCCAACAAAACAAATTCCTCATTGTGACTGGGGTTAATGGTAAACGGACTTCTGAAACCATACGAGGTGCCATATCGATCACTTGATCCCGATCGACTAGCCACTCAGTACACCTAATAAAGAAATCTCCATTTGCCCCCATTAAATGATTGTTGCTAATAAAATCTGAATCACCTAAGACCACTAGTCGCGAAGATGCAATCTCAACATCTAACCCTTGCTCAGCCCCTCGTTCTATCGCTAAACCCATAGGCAAAGGCCCACGTAGATCTCCATTAATCTCGTTAAAAAACGCGACTCCACTTTGAACAGAAACTTCCAGCCAACTTAAATCTGAACTCAGCAGAAGTGGACTCACCGAATATTGATCCGTCTCTTCTACCGCATCTCGTTGAGAAGCCGGTAGTATCGCGCTAGGCAATGACAACTGAACGACTGAGTTTAACCCCCGACATATTGGATGCTCTCCAAATCGTTCCACATTCACTTCACGTCCTCGAAGTGTCTTCTCTGGATCCATCACTATTCCAGACTGTACAGCAATACCCCACCGACGCATCATAGGCTCCAATCCACTTTCACGAAATGCATCTTGCAAAATAAGTAGTCGTCCACTTCGATTTAAATACCGCTCCAAAGCTTCCACGGCACCAACGCTCAATTGTTGCGTAGGTCCAGCCACAACAACGGCATCTGCATCATCTGGAATTGATATATTTCCACGAATTGTTAAGGACACTGCATCGATTGCACGGCGATGTAACATCGATCGTAACTCACTAATACTCCGTCTTCCGCTATCCCTCGAAAGTGATAACTCACCATGTCCCTGCAAAAAATAAATTTTAGGGCGACTTCCTTCAATCAGCTCTGTGATCGCAGTCGAAATCATCTGTTCACCACGAAAACCAACCATTCGATATCGATCAGCTCCATCCACAGGTTCCACATCCATCATCTCTGCTGCACGAATAAATCGCTGCTGTTCTCCATCATCCAATACTAAAACTTGTGCTTCACGCAATTCATACGCAACCGCTAGGAACTCTGTTTTTGCAGGATCCTTAACCGGGTCTACCCAATTAATACGAATCATCTGACTTGCTGATTGATACTCCTGAAGCAAATTGTTCAAGTCCTCAAATAACGTATGTTCCTCCTGGAATAAAACTGTAAGATCAATCGGTCTTTCTAACTGATCTAAAAGTGCATGCGATCGTGGAGACAGTGCATATAGTGATGCTTTATTAAGATCAACTCGCAACACCACTCGTGTCGAGAGAACTAATAATAGTAATAGTAAAATAAAGGCGAGTCCAATATTCACCATCCCATGCAACTGATGCCATTTTTTCCAACCCTTTCTCATCAGCTCCGCTTCCATTCCAATATTCGAATCGTTGTGTAGATTAACCAAATGCAGTTCCCGAGATAAAGCAACACCACTCGGCTATCTATAACACCTCGTGAGAAATCAAGCATGTGCGTAAAGGTAGAAAAGAACTGCCCCAAATTTCGAATTACTTCGTATTGCGTGCTATACCCCATCAACATGAAGAGCAAAAGAGAACCAAATAAAACTGCAAATCCCGCAATAGCGGCAACCACCTGATTTGTTGTAAAGGCCGACATTAACAGCCCAACTGCATTATAAAATAGACCAATGACAATCACACCCGTAAAGGAAGCCACAAGCACGCCTACATCCAAAAAGACCACATCTTGTGTCAGACATAAACTATGAATAACTCCACAGTAGATCAAAGCTGGTAACCACAAGATAAGATAAAAAATAAAAGCACTCACAAATTTAGCAATTACAAACTGTATTTCAGAAATCGGAGTTGTTAAAACCGCCTCGAGTGTTCCAAGTCGGCGTTCCTCCGCAATCAGTCGCATCGTTACCAATGGCACGACTACTGGCAAAGAAAACGTCAACAAAGGTCCATTAAATAAAAGCTGAAGGGCCATAGTCAATCGCTCTCCATCAGCTAATTGCTGCAATAACCAGAAGAAATTAAGCCCACTTAATAGCCAGAAAAAAAACAGAACAGCATATGCCAATGGTGTATAAAATAATACTCGCAGCTCTCGCTTTAGCAAACACATGAAGGTTCGTATCATGATCCGGCCTTCCCATCCATTGCAGCGACAAATGCTTCCTCTAAGGAAGATTCATTCGTCTGTAATAAACGCAAAGCCAAATTCGACTCAGCCGCCCAGACAAAGACAGACTCAGCCGAATACCCTTCTTGTAAACTTAGATCCAGCCGCAACCAGTCGTCCGTAAGTACATCCACCCCCACGACATCTATCCACGTAACTGATTCGATTAACGTATTAAAAGCTGAAGCTTCGCATTGAATTTCTATAATCACGGATCGATCAAGTGAGGCATCCCGCCGAAAACCATCAACCGTATTTGCCGCCACAACTTCACCCGAACGAATCACAAGAACACGCTCACATACTGCATCAACCTCCTGCATAATATGCGTTGAAATCAATACGGTATGTTCTTTTGCCAATTCCTTTATCAACGAACGAACCTGACGAATTTGGTGGGGATCTAGTCCCACCGTTGGTTCGTCCAGAATCAATAATTCAGGCTCATGGATTAACGCATCTGCCAATCCAATTCGTTGCCTATATCCCTTTGAAAGCTGCCCGATAATCCGACGTCCTACCTGTTCCAATCCACACTGCATCTTCACTGTCTGCAAACGATCTCGAATACGTCTACCTAAAACACCTTTAATAACAGCACGATACTTTAAGAATTCGTCCACACGCATCTCAGGATAAAGCGGGCAATACTCCGGCAAGTAACCAATCCGCCGCTTCACCTCTTGTGAATCCATTATCGAATCAAAGCCCGCTACTTCAATCGACCCTTCATCTGGCATCAAAAATCCACTGAGCATACGCATTAACGTCGTTTTTCCCGCCCCATTCGGGCCCAAAAAACCTACCACTTCATTTGCACCGACCTCAAAAGAGACTTGGTGTAATGCTTGCACATCTACAAACTGCTTTGAGATAGCTTCTACACGAATCATTGTTACCCGTTTATGATTTCTTCAACTGCATCTAAAAAAGAAAACATTTGCGGGGCCGTTCCGATTGAAATACGCAAATAATCCCTTGTCTGTTTGGCTTCTCCAAAATAGCGGACAAAAATATTTCGCTGTTTCAGTGATTGAAATAACGTTGATGCGCTAATACCCAATGGCTTCACCCACAAAAAATTAGTCTGCGAATCAAATACTTCAAAACCAAAATTAAACAGCTTCTCAGATACGAGCCTTCGAGTCTCTTTGACCGCCTCAACATTCGCCTTCATCGTTTCTTGATCCATCAACGCCACCCGGGCTATCTCCTGCGTGATATAATTTACATTATAAGAATCTTTAATTTTATAAAGTGCCCGTATTAAATCAGCATGACCCACACAATAACCGCATCGTATGCCCGCCAATGAATAGGATTTCGACAAAGATCTTGAAACAAGTACATGCGCATGCTTCAGCGCCAAATCCATACAATTCCACTCTGCAAACTCCGCATAGGCCTCATCAATCAGCAATACACCTTTAACTTGTTCTGCGAATGATTTAATTTGCTCAAATCCAGCCGATACACTTGTCGGCGCATTCGGGTTTGTCAGAAAAAAGAGTGCCGTCTCTAAACCTTCAGGGGTACTCCAGTTAAATCGCTCATTCAACACAACTTGCTCATATTGTAAATCCTCGATTTGCGCCAGTACGGGATAGAGAGAGTATGACGGTTCCAAAAATCCAACCTTCTCATCTCGTTCCACAAAAGCGCGCATAGCCAGCGCCAAAATTTCATCAGATCCATTTCCCACAAACACCTGTTCTACTGAGCTTCCGTGTAAATCAGCAATTACCTTCCGAACTTCCATGCAACTCGGATCTGGGTAACGCGCTAAGTCTGCAATATCAATTTCGCGTAATATATCCAATACTTCTGGAGACGGTAGATAAGGATTCTCATTCGTATTGAGTTTAACAACCTCGTCCCCTTGAGGTTGTTCTCCAGGGATGTATGCCTGCATATCCGTTACTGATTTTCTAATCCAATCGCTCATCTATAAACCTCAATTATCAAATCGAATTGTTGCTGAACGCGCATGTCCATCTAATGTCTCTACCCGTCCAAATGCCTGTACTACTGGTAATGTATCCCGAAGATCTGCTTCCGTAAACTGAACCAAACTGCTTCGGCGCCGAAAATCCTCCACGGTCAGTCCCGAAAAATAATGGCAAGTTC
>DOEU01000001.1:10630-15219 GCA_003532555.1 Verrucomicrobiota bacterium
TCAGTCCCGAAAAATAGTGACAGGTTCCACCCGTCGGTAATACATGACTCGGACCCGCCACAAAATCGCCCACTGCTTCCGGTGTATAAGGTCCCACAAACAAAGCACCCGCCGTCAAAATTTTTGGCACCCACTTCTCCGGCTTTTTCACCACCAATTCCATATGCTCAGGCGCGAAACGATTGCAAAGTTCTATCCCTTCACTCAAGCTCTTCACACTCACAATTAGCATACCTTTTTCCATAACATCGCGAATGAGACCTGTTCGCATCAATGTTTTTGACTGCTGCAACACCTCCGCACGAATCTGCTGCGCCAGTTTAACCGACGTCGTAACCAGTAACGATTTCTCCGAACCTGTACCATGTTCAGCTTGAGAGAGTAAATCTGCCGCCATATGCACAGGATTCGCCGAACCATCACATAATACCGCAATTTCACTCGGACCCGCAACCATATCCAACGCTACATCACCATAGACCTGTCGTTTTGCCGCCGTTACATACGGTCCACCTGGACCAACAATCTTTCGCACTTTCTTAATCGACTCTGTGCCATATGCCATTGCACCAATCGCATGAACGCCACCTATTTTATAAATTTCTGTCGCCCCTGCCAAATCAAGTGCATAAATGATATAAGGATTCAATGAACCATCCTTTCCGGCTGGAGAACACGCAAGTAACTCCTTTACTCCCGCCACCTTAGCCAACGTCAACGTCATTAATGCCGTCGAAGCTAACGGAGCTGCACCACCCGGGATATACGCACCCACGCGATCGAACGGTATAAACCGCTCTCCCAGCACCCCTCCTTTGGGTGTCGGCATGGTCCAATCATCCCGTAAGCTCTTCTTTGAAAATAATTTGATCCGCTTATGCGCCTCTTTAGCCGCTCGCTTGAAATCATCATCAACTAACTGTCTTGCCGTTTGGATCTCCGCCTCACTTACTCGCATCGTCTGCGCAGTCACGCACGATCCATCAAATTTTTTAGCGGCAGCCACCACGGCTTTATCACCTTGTTTCCGAACGCGTTGTAAAATCGAAGCCGCCACATCCATCGCACCCATCTCCACCGAAGAGCGCTCTAAAAAAGCCCCCACCTTTGGGAAACGACCCTTCGAATTCCATGCCACAATCGGTACTAATTTTCCTGCCATTATCTCGCCCTCATTAACAAAGCCCGTAACCTACCGTACCCATCTACCAAAGAAAACCTATTTGTTGTCATCCCATTCATTCTACTTAGGAACTCGATTGAACCGAAATGCTCTACTTCCCAATACAAAAACGGGAGAAAATATTATCGAGGAGTTCGTCATGGTAGGTGCGACCCGTCACATAACCGAGATGCTCCAGAGCGCTCCGCAGATGATCACAAGCTAAAGCCGATTGTTGTTCTATATTTTCAATCAAATAGGCACGCGCCTGTTTGGCTTCATAACGCGCTTTAATCAAGAGAGCACGATGACGTTCTGAAATAACCGCATGAGCCGGGCTCTGCTCACCTGCATCTAACTTTTCGATCAAAGCTGCTTTTAAATCCACTAATCCATGGGCACTTAAGAGACTTACGGCTATGCCCTCGATCTCATCCACCTTTTGACCCAGATCTATCTTGTTTAGCACCACAACCGAACGATCCGCCGGCAACTCTTCTAAACGCCTCTGATCTTCACTCGCAAGCCGTTTTGAAGCATCTAAAACATAGATGATCAGTTCGGCCACTTCTCCATGCGCTTCTGCACGGCGAATGCCTTCAGCTTCCACGCGGCAATCCGTCACGCGCAAGCCTGCCGTATCGGTTAAGCGCAAAGGGATTCCGTTTAACACCCATTGCTCTTCAATTGTATCTCGTGTGGTTCCCTCTATTTCAGACACAATCGCTCGCTCATAACCTAATAACGCATTCAACAAAGTTGATTTTCCCGCATTGGGTCGACCCAAAATAGCAACCCGAACCCCTTCACGCAGTAATCGACCTTCATTCCATGTCTCTAATAATCTATCCAACTCCATAAACGAATGATCTAACTTTTGAGCAATCCCACTAAATACGTCATCCGGTAGCTCGTCCTCCACAAAATCGAGCGTGGTCTCCAGATTTGCAGTCACTTCCAAAAAAGCATCATACAATCCGTTAAATGAACGACTCAAAACACCTTCTAGCTGTTCAAGTCCTGCTTGAGCAGCTCGGTCAGAACGGGCTCGAATCAGATCAAATAAGCCTTCTGCTTGCGTTAGATCCATACGCCCATTCAAAAAAGCTCGGCGAGAAAACTCCCCAGGCTCAGCCATACGCGCACCGGCTTCCAAAACTCGCCGCAAAACTCGTCGAAGCACGACGGTACCGCCATGTCCTTGCAACTCAACTGTATCTTCACCGGTAAAACTTTTTGGAGCCCGCATGACCAACGCTAACCCAACATCAATTTGAACACCCTCTTTATCCCGAATAGAACCATAGGCGAATGCATTCGCACCACGATCTAACAGCCTCACACCATCTGCTGATTGAAATACCGTTGATCCAATCTCTAGCGCCATTTCACCTGAAATCCGAATAATTCCAACTCCACCTTCACCGGCTGGTGTGGCGATTGCTGCTATGGTTTCATCTATCAACATGTTCAAACCATACGCCCAACCTGAAATCTCGCCAAGGCTCAAAAAACGATTGATTTTTGAATTTAGCTACTCTTCGAATAAAATCACAAACGGAGAATATATAGAGACCTAAACTCGCCATGGCTATATAAGGCTTCTATACTTTAATAAAGATGGAATTGGAGATTTTATTTGAATTAGCCGTGATTATCGTCGGTGCAGCTGTATTAGGCACCCTCTTCTTATTCTTAAGGCAGCCGATTGTTATTGCATATATTGCAATTGGATTTGCTTTAGGCCCGGGCGGTTTAGACCTTATAAAAGAGACCACGCATCTCGAACAAATTGCTCATGTTGGCGTTATCTTATTACTCTTTCTTATCGGTCTTAATCTACAACCACAAAAGCTTATCGCTATCTTTAAAAAAACAGCTCTATCGACAATGTCGACCTCACTTTTATTTGCCCTTGTAGCAACCGCTTTTTCCCTATTACTTCAATTTTCACTTTCCGCTTCACTGCTTGTTGGTGCTGCCATGATGTTCTCAAGCACTGTTGTCGGTTTAAAATTAGTTCCCACCACCACACTACATCACAAACGTACCGGTGAAGTCATGACGGGTGTCTTACTCCTACAAGACCTTATGGCTATCCTGCTTATTCTTCTTCTCAGTGGCGGAGGATCAGAACATCCCATTTTCGAATTCGGTCTACTCTTGCTTAAATTTATATTACTCGCCACCGCACTATTTCTCGGTGTTCGCGGGATCATGCTACCTCTTCTCACTCGTTTTGACGTCGTTCAAGAATATACGTTTGTCGCCACACTGGGATGGTGCCTCCTAGGTGCAGAAGCAGCATATTTATTGGGTCTTTCCTATGAAATCGGTGCCTTTACAGCAGGAATCTCAATTGCCTCTTCACCCGTTGCACGCGCTATCGCTGAACACCTCAAACCTCTACGAGAATTCTTTCTCATCCTCTTTTTCTTCGCAATTGGAGCTCGATTAAATCTTCAAATTGATCCGATCCTACTCACTGCAGCAGTTATTTTTGGAATCCTACTTGTGCCCTTAAAGGCGATAATTTTCAGGAAAGCCTTTGAATGGAGTGGTGAGAAACCATCTGCATCCAAAGAGCTTTCTGTTCGTCTTTCACAATCCAGTGAATTCTCACTTTTGGTTGTCATAGCTGCAACAAATGGAGGCTGGTTGCACGAACAACAAGGTATGATGATCCAAATTGCCACCTTGATTACCTTTATCTTCTCCACCTACTGGACCGTTCTTTGCTATCCAACACCCATTTCTGCGAGTCATAATCTTTTGCAAGATTAAATAAAAGCATCCTTCCATTTATCTTTCATAATCACCCTAGGTGGAGTAAACCTAAGCTATGAATAGATCCCACCTTAAACCCCTTCTTATGATGGTTCTTTTGCCCATTAGTGCATCCGCCAACATAATTGCGATCGAGCTCATAGATCAACAAGCTCAACTCTCACTCAATCTTCTAACAGATGAAGATTATGAGATGCAGACCTCCACTAATTTAATCGATTGGTTGCCAATAGAAACACTTTCAACTTATACCACAACTGGTTTATGGAATGAATTTATACGTGAAAAAGATACCTTCTTCCGCTTAGAAAAAATTGATTCTACCACCACCGTATTGCAGTCAGAGTTTCCATTCGAGGTCATACAAAGTTGGTCTCAAGAACAAAACTATACGCGCAGAGCAAAAGTAATTGTACCCGCCGGTCTCGGTCCTCATCCCGTACTAATTGCCTTGCATGGAAATGGGGGAAACACCAATTACGTTAATCAATATAACTTTCTTAATCAATACATTCGTATCGCACCACAAGGATATCAAAATAGTTGGAATATCGACCGAGAAGCCTCTACCGCACCCGATGTAGAGTTCATAAGAGAGATACTTCTTCAACTACGCACCTATGCCAATGTAGACGCAAGC